>NVXP01000045.1 GCA_002733985.1 Fluviicola sp.
CAAATAAATACCCTCTCGACATTATCAAGAAATAAAATTTACTTAAACGTAGTTGCAGGACACTCTCCTGCTGAACAGGCTACATACGGTGACTTTTTGAATCGAGAAGAACGGTATGAAAGAACAGATGATTTTCTGAATATATGCACGCAGTTTTGGAACAACAATGGTAGTGTGGATGTAGATGGTAATTATATCCAAGTGGAAAAGGGATTACTCAAAACTCCGTTTGTTTCAGAGACTTCAAAGCGTCCCTTTATTTTTGTGGCTGGCGGAGGACAACCAACAATAGACCTAACCTTAAAATACGGCGATTGTTGGATGCAATTGGGAAATACAGTCGAATACCTTCAGGATAAACTTGATCCTGTCTTAAGCGCTGGTAAATCTGTTGGACTGCGATTCTCAGTCATTTGCAGAGAAACAAACGAAGAGGCGGTAATTGAGGCACAGCAACTTCTTAAGAGTACAGAGCAAAACGCAGACAAGCAAAAATCGTTTATCACCAAGAGTGATTCAGAATCTTTTAAACGAAATTTTGAATTATCTAAAGAAGACTGGCCTGCTCCCAATCTATGGATGGGTGCTGTAAAAACAGTAGGTCCAACTGGAATTGCAATTGTTGGAAGCTATGAAGAAGTTGCGCAAAAAATAATGGAATACAAAGCAATAGGAGTCAGTCACTTTATTTTTTCAGCTTGGTCCAAGCAAGAAGAAATGATTCGGTTCGGAACGCATGTTATGCCATTGATTCGAACGATCGAAAAAAGTCAACAATTAATAGAAATAAGCGAATAAAATGAGAGTATTATTAGTTTGTGACCATGTCTATCCAATCGCAAAAACGAATGGTGCCGGAAAAAAACCGATTTTATCTCCATCTGGAGCAGGTTGTCATCAATTTGATCTATTGGCGAATGGATTATCCGAAAAGGGGCACGACGTTTCTTATTTGGTACATCATTTACCGGGAACAAGTTCTCCCGAAGGAGTTGAGTTAATTGACGCTCCTATAGAAGATGTAGATATTGTACATTTAAAAACCTGTAGTTTCCCAGAGGTGATTGCTCATTATCAATCTATGGGCATTCCAGTTTTTGCTACAAACCACGCTTATATACCAGAGATGACACCAACGTGTGAATGGATGTATGTTTCAAAAACATTAGCCAATTTATATGGTAAAACTCAGTATATCTGGAATGGCTTGGATCCAAAAGAATATATCTATTCTTCAAAAAAAGAAGATTACTTTCTCTTCATGGCCGACATGACTAGACATATCCCAAAAGGACTTGATATTGCTCTAAAACTATCAAAAGATCTAAATTTCAGATTAATTGTTGCTGGTACAGCAAAGGAACAGGAGGATATTGATAAAGTGCAACAAATGTGCGATGAATATGGGGCAGAATATATTGGAGACATTGATGGTGTCCAAAAAGCAAAAGTTCTTACAAATGCACGTGCGCTAATATCGCCATCTAGATTGCCAGAGTCATTTGGAATGACACTCGCTGAGGCACTGCTTTCTGGAACTCCTGTAATTTGCAGTAATGTTGGTGCCTATGGAGAAATTGTTCCTTCCGAAGTGGGATTTGTTTGTGACGATGAAAGCGATTATCACCACGCAATTAAAAACATCGACAGCATTGATAATGAAAAGTGCAGATCATATGCATTACAGAGCTTTGACTATTTGAATACAACAGAAAAATACATCGAGTTTTACAAGCAAATGATTATCAAATCGCAAACAGAGAAATCCTTGGAACATCTAACGAGTTCGAAGTAAGATTACCCTAAAACAGTAGAAAAACACATCGCATTATATAAGGGATTAATTGCCTAAAAAAACAAATTATGTACGACGAAAAGAACAAATTTCTTCCTGACAACTTTATTGAAACGTGGTCTATTAGTACTTATGCAGGGGACTCCCCTCTTAATTTAAAACCGATAGAAGGAATTTCATATCCTGCTATTAATCGACACAGTATTACAGATGTTCTAACTTCATATGTAGCTGATCCTTTTATGATTGAAGTTAAAGGGAAATGGTACTTATTTATGGAAATCGTACCATCTGAAACAGAACGTGGAGTAGTTGGACTTGCGACCAGCGATGATGGAATTGATTGGAAATACGAAAAGGTGATCCTTAGAGAAGAATTCCATCTCTCCTACCCTTTTGTCTTTGAACATGAGGGAGAGCATTATATGGTTCCTGAAACATTAGGCGCAAATGCGATTCGCTTATATAAAGCTGCTAATTTCCCATACGATTGGGAACATCAAGCTGACTTAACTTCTGGATTGTATTCAGACCCTACTCTATTTCGTCATGATAACAAATGGTGGATGTTTGCTGGTAGTAATCCGTATGGATCAAATACAGTGAATTTATTCTATGCAGATACTTTAGAAGGTCCGTATACTGAACACCCGCAAAGCCCAATAATAGAAAACAACAATCAATTAGCTCGACCAGCTGGGCGAATTAATCAAGAGAATGGATTGGTTCGATTGTGTCAGAGTTCCTATCCTTTCTACGGTTCAGAGGTTCGTGCATTTGAAATCACAGAACTAACAACAGAAATTTATTCTGAAAATGAGCTTGTGGAAAGCCCATTATTAAACCGAAATCCAGAGATCAACCAATGGAATAGTAAAGGGATGCATCACATGGACGCTCACCAAATAGGACCTAATAAATGGATCGCATGCGTAGACGGAAGCTATCACCATGAACCTATTTTAGACGAAGTTCCATCGAAACGGATAGGAAACTTAAATCCGTCATTGATTGACTCTTAAAAACAATTCGATCTATGCAGAATCATTGTAGTATTTGTCGACTTTGCTCAGAGCGTGAAATTGGTAATGTAGATTGTAAAAATCTAATTAAAGATGAGTTCTATAAAGGTTTTTGGCACAATGGTAGAAGATGGGTAAAGATGAAAAAAAGTGGAGTACTAACCTTGTCTAGTTTAAAACAAACTAAACACAGTTCAACGTACCGCTTGAGAAATAAAAACACAGTCCTCAGCGTAACCACGAAATTCACAAAAGAACACGAAAATATACTCAGAGAATGGAGTGAAATTATTTCAGGGTTTCAACACAGAGGGCATAGAGATAAATTCATTTTTTACATGTCTACGCATCCATTCGGTGAAATTCTCGAATTCAGGTTAAACAATAAACTCATTGGTTTTGAATGGCTTATCCTCATTGACGACACTGTAATCCATCAACTCTTCCCGTGGAAAAAAAAAGAATTTTCCAAGTTGGGCCTTGGAACGTTGGGAATAGAAAAATCACTGGAAATCTGGCCCACTGAAATACATTTTACCGGCAGAAGAACCGAATTCAAAAAAAGGTTCGGTGGCTGGACATTTGACGGCGCTTACCGAGCACAGGAAAAAACATAATAATAGATTAATTAAGAATAAAAAATAAAATTACATGAAAAAAGTAGTCGTATTATCAGGTTCTATACGAAATGGAAGAATAAGTCATTACGTGGCACAAACCGTTGTGAACAGTCTTGAAAAGAATCAATCCGTAGACACTGTTCTTCTCGATTTAAAGGAATATCCGTTTCCCATGTTGGAAGACCGAATTACTTCATTCCCAGGTAAGCTCCAGTACTTTATTGACACATTGGAATCCGCAGATGGAATTATCATCGTTACTCCTGAATACAAAAACAGTATTCCAGGTCCTCTTAAAAATCTTTTAGACCATCTTGCTCCTCAACAACTAAAACACATTCCAATGGGAATAGTAACTGTAGTTTCAGGTGATTTGGGTGGAGCATTTTGTCTATCACAATTACGATTGGTTGCATTAGCACTGGGATGTATCCCAATATCAGAGAAATTTTGCATATCAAAGGTCAACGACATCTTTGATAAATCTGGAAATCTTCTTGAAGCTACATTTCCTCAAAAATCAGATAACTTTGTTGAAGCAATGATGTGGTATGTAGAGCGTTTGTCAATTAAAAGTTATGAGGTTGCTAATCAACTCAACGATTGAACGATCTTTGGATTTCCCGAAGATTCAATTGATGGGAAAAAGTAAATTTACTGAAGTAGCGTTCATTAACGATGTGCCTGTTCCTAACCCTTCAATTATTCTAGGGTAGTGGGCCTTTATAAGGGCTCTCGTTTCTTCCTTATTAAAATTGTAGCATAAGAGTTCTTGTGGTATAGAATTGCATCACAGCTCTTAGATAATCGAACCTTAATTACCAATTTATTAGTAGCTAACACTGTCTTAAAAATCACCCGCCCCACTCTTTCCGGTCCAAACTTCGATACTGAACGGCTTCGGCGATGTGTCGGGTTCCAATAGTTGATGCTTCATCTAACTCTACAATTGTTCGAGCGACTTTCAAGATTCGATGGTATGCTCTCGCGGAAAAGCCGAAACTCTCCACGGCTTTTCCGCGAGAATTTCGGCGCAAGATGAATCAAGTTGGCTTAAGGAAATGATTCTCATAGCGTTCCGCATAATATTTTCTGGCCTCTTGAGAGGAGCCAAATGTTGGATAGGTTCCATCCCATTCCTTTCCTTTATAAGGCCAACTTGCAGCGAGATGACCAGCCATCGTTTCTAAATGTGCAGCATGCTTTTTTTGTTCTACCGGAGGAGTGTATTTCGGAGCAACTAACTTCGCCAGTGGGTTATCTGATTCTGGACGAGGAGTTGAACGGGAAAGTGCCGCACCAACATGTGGGGCCGCTTTGTCACGGGCCGTCAAAGGTTTCAGGTCGTATTTGGCTTCTAGTGTGGCAAGAACGGAAGTATGATCCATCGGAGTACTGCCTTCCGGTACACGGAAAACAGTCCCCTTTTCAATCCATGGAGAGATCAAAATGGTCGGTACTCTAACCCCAAATTGTGTGAAGTCGAATCCATATTCTTTGTCAACGCTTTCTGAATCAGGTTGAGCTGCAGTACGAGGCGGGAATACATGGTCATAATTGCCCCCATGCTCATCAAAAGTCACAATTAGTAAGGTTTTTTCCCAGACCTTCGGATTAGAGCGAAGGGTTGAATATATTTCTTGCAGAAATTCTTCTCCAGCGGCTACATTGTAATTTGGATGCATGCTGTTTCCAGTTGCTCCCCAAGCCGGTTCCAAAAATGTGTAATCTGCGATGGTGCCATCAGCAACCTCTTTCTTAAATTCTGAAAACAGTCCGAAATTAGCTGCAGGCGCATCAATCAAGTATTGAATACCCGATTTGGCGTGAGTGTAATTAGGTAAGGTGTCTGCCTTGTTCTCACAAGCATACATCTTCCAACTAATGCCTTTTTTGTCCATTTCCTCGTAAATGGTTTTGGCGTCATAAACATTAGGTCCCCTTTTGCCTTGAGCGTTGTAAACTGAGTCCCAGAGCACACCTTGAGAGGTAGCCATGTGAATGAAGGCACGATTAGGAAGTGTTTCCGTTGGAATGGAACAGTACCAATGGTCACAAACTGCWTATCCCTTTGCTAAAGCTGAGGTAATAGGAAGTAGTTCAGGTGTGAACATTCCCATAATATTCTCTGCTTTTGTTCCAGGATAAATTGGAGGAGTACGATCCTTATCTTCGGGTAGGGCCTTTCCTGCAAAATTGTTCACAAAGCCTTTGTTTGGMTCAGCTGGTGGAGCAGGAAGACCTGCNTTTTTTTTTGGCGTAACTCCATACAACTGCTCAATGGTATCTGGGTAGCCTTCTCCTGGATCTGCTCCAGGCATAACATAATTATAGGGATCTGACGTAGAAATACGAGATACGGGAACTTCCGTTATCTTGCCATTTTGACTATATGGGCAGGTCTCTTTTCCAGTAAGTCCTTCATAAGGTTGGCCTGCATCTGAGATGTTCTTCTGATCTGTATATAGGTAGCCAAGCATCTGATCGAATGATCGGTTTTCCAACATGATCACAACAATGTGATCAATTTTATCGAGATTTTTATTCATTTGAATAAGAATTAAAGTGAGTAACTTATTATTTAATAATCATCTGTTTTTATTCTAAAACCAGCCTTTTCACGTATGAATCGACAATTACAATCTCACAAATAGCTTAGTTTCCTTCTTGAACGGACATATGTAAGTGTGCGGACCGATACAGACATTGCCAGGAGAGCTTACACGAAATGTTACAGATTAATGGTTGTGTTCTACCGTCCTCTATTCGAAGCCAAGTACTGTTCCAATTTGGTTTTCACCTGAAATGAATAATCCTGTCATGTTGTTGGAATAATTTGGATCGTATGGATTTTGAATGTACGTAACAGTCCAGATAAGTGTACACTCATTGTCACCTACAACCTGCATTACCCCTTTGTAATCTGTTACATTGTTTGAGCTCGGCGCCACTGAAATATATGTCAGTGACCTATTTTCCTTGTCTAAGGCCGTTAACTTTTCTGTAGCATAGCTAGGGTTTTGAACAGGTGTTTTCCCATCACCAAAAGTCATATCTCGGATTGTTCCGATTCTATATTCTGTTTGATCGGGATAGGTTAAAATATTTTTTAAAAGGACGGGGAAAATTGTTTTGACATTGGAAAAATCCGATACTATATCCCATACCTGTTCAGCAGTATTCTGATTACTTTGAGCGGGGTAATCACAGGAGATAATCAATTTAACATGATCACCATCATGAAATATTTCTGCTTTTGCGTTTGAATAACCCATTTCTCTTCTTTTTAGATTGTTTTTAGAATTCATTTGAAGTTGGTCCCAGAATTTATTGTCGATCCATTCGAAGCTAGGAGCGCCAGTTTCGTTGCCTGGGCTCTGATAAATCGGAATACTTGCCATCTCGTACGCAATTGGTGCCAAGCCATGCATTCCATTCATAATTGCTGAGAACAATGCATGCGGCTGACCTGTTAAGCCTACTTCCAATTGCTGAAGCATTAAGGTATACTCAGCATTAAACTGATTATTCAATTTTTCCAGAACTGGAGTGTACAGATAATCTATGCTCGTTGCATTGGCTTTAATTGGACTAACAGTATCGTAATCCACTGTGAATTTCTCACCTGTTGGTGGCTTCTTAGGATCATCTTTCGGACTATAGTACTGTTCCATCAATACTTCGTTGAAACGATAGAAATGTGCCACTTCTTCATCTTGTCCGAAAAATTCATGGTCACCATCCAGTACAGTCGCGGTAGTAGCTCCTTCTCCTTGTTCCTTGATCACATCAATGGCTTCAAAGGCAGAATTTAAATCAGTCACAATAACTGGTAGCCCACCACCTTTCCAGTAATAGTTGATGTCAACCTGATGTTCTACGTTTCCGGTAAACACTTTGCTTTCATCTCCGTCCGCTGCTTTAACGAGTGCTGCGAGATCAGCCTTGATCTCATCATAAAAATCACCAATGGTGTAGCCAGAAACATCAAACTCTGCATCATCTGCAGTTTGTTCTTTACTCGGTTTACATGCTTTTGGATGATCTTTTTTCCAATTCCAATCATCGGGAAGCTCAATTTGCAAAAAAGTACAAAGTGAGGAAGGTGAAAGACGCTCCAGGTTAACTATAAATTCACGATCGCGGAATACCTTCCCCTCGAAATCGAGGAGCAATGGGTATTTCGGCATAGTATCCTTGTTTAACTGTACTTTTCCACCAACTGCAGTAAGAACGTTTGCTGCGAGAATCATGTGCAACATTTCTTCCATGAATACACTTCGTATAATCGAAGAAGCTTCAGTATTTGTACCTGGAGTAATGCTAAACCAAGCTGTCAGATAAGGTGGGATGGTAGCAAATTCCAGCTCCACTGCCTTCTGTAATTTTTGTTGTATTGTTTGATTTTCCATGGTTCGTTATTTAGCATTAAGATGATCTCCCAAGCGTAAAGAAAGGGCTGTGAGTGTAATAGTCGGATTAACTGCGCCTAACGAAGAAAAAGAACCGTTTGACAGCACGTATAAATTATCTGTGTCAAACACTTTCAAATCCTTGTCAACTACTCCTGTTTTGGGAGAGTCACTCATACGTGTAACACAAGCAGCGTGATCCGCACGAATTGAATCTGACGCCTTATAAAAATCAGTTGCGCCCATCTCATTAAAAATCGGATTAAGAAGCGTTTGAATGTTGTTCACGTGCGCATCAAATCCAGGATCTGTAACATACTTAACATTTGTTTCCTGCATGCCTAGATGATTGATGACATTAGGTTTGGTATTGGAAACATAATTGGACGCTTTGGTAAAGACTTCAATTTGGGTAATTAATTGAACTTTTACAGGTCCTTTTGTAACCGCATCTACTTCTTCCCTATTCAGACCAGTTTGCATAGCTTTTGTAAGCGTACTGACTTGATTATTAGTCGTCATATCGAACTGATCGCTAAAACTATTCAGACGAACTGTTAGAAATTTACCAAAAGGCTGTTGTTCTTTATTGTCGAAATGCCTTGATATAAATGTGGGAAAATCCATTTCAGGTTGTAATCTCTGCGGATTCTCAGGCAGTGTTGCTTCCCAGTAGACAAAAGGATGCGATACAAGGTTTTTACCAACAAGGTTATTGTTTGTTTGGTTACCAACACCATCAGGCCATTCGGGAGTAACAGAGCGTTGCATCAGTTTTGCTGCTTCAATAGAACCAGCAGCTACTATAACTGTTTCGGCTTCGACAGTATGAGAATCCGTTGTAAACTTATCATGGTAAATCGCCCCCGTGGCTACTGAACGCGAAGACATGGTAATTCGATCTACAATGGCTCCTTGCAATATCTCAAAATTTGGAAAAGAGCCGTATCGCAGCATTTCATCCAGAAAGTTTCCTGCAACATACCGCGCGCCAAAGGGGCAATATTTACAAGTACCTGTGGTTTTACAAGGTGCATGAGGTGAATCGGTATCCGAGACACCATGTCTGGCGATTGGCATATGAGCGTAACTTAAACCTCGTTTCTCAAAAGCCTCGATTGTGCCTTGATCTTCCAAGGTATAAGGGAATTCACAGAAAGGATAATCCGTTGTTCTAGGAGGAACTTGATCCGTAGAATCACCGGAAACACCAATGTAATCCTCCGCTTGTCCATAATAAGGCTCGAGGTCATTGTAATTGATCGGCCAATCAATGGTTCCGTCAATTTGAGTATTGGTATACAACTGGAAATCTTCAGGTTTTAATCTAAAAGACCAGCCTCCCCAGTGTGCAGTGGAGCCTCCAAACATCATTGCGCGACCACCAGACAATTGCAATTGATTGCCACTTTCCGAAACATTTTCGCCAGGACTAAATAAGTTTGGGTAGTTCAGGTCTTCACAAAACTCGTAAGGATACTTACCTGTAACAAGGTAATCCTGGTACAATTTATAATCCTTCATTGGCACTTTAATGCCGGCTTCAAGTACCAGAATAGAACGGTTTGGGTCCTTTTCCAGCAATCGTTGCGAAAGCGAAGCCGCAGCTACGCCTGATCCTATTATTAGGACGTCTACTTGTTTTTTCATAGCTATTTGTCAATTGTGCGGTAAGGTGTTTTTCCTTTAATATTTGCTCCTCCAATGTATCCAAGTGAGTTTTCAGCTCCAAATTCTTTGAACCCACCTAGGGATATATATAAAACAATAAATTCGTTGGATACTTTTTGGCGTGCCCTTGCCTTTAGTGTTGACGGAGGGTCATCGAGGATAGACTTATCGGTGAACAGGGATTCATACCCTTTTTCCTCACCTAACTCATAAATCAACTCCTTTATCACCTCAGAAGCATTTTTATAATCGAAAAGGTAGGAAGGATCAATGGCGATTCGGTTATTCATGAAAACCAATAAATCTGGTTTAAAATTCTCCTGTACTTCTCCCTTACCCCAGAACTTTCCGATCTGAACAAATAGTTCCCACATGTCATTGAATAGGGCTTGGGGAATAACCAAATCCGCCGGGTCAGCAGCGTGGTAAGCCTTTCTATTATACTTCCGATGTTCCATAATCAACTTTTATTTAGAGTGTTTGAATCTGTGTTCTTGGTGAATATCTTATGTTTTTGAATACGCTGTTTTTGATACGGACCAGTTATACCTTTTCCGTGCTTTTATGGGAACATATTCAAATGAAGGCCCGGCAACTTTACCTTCTTTTCCTGGCACTGGAGTATTCAACAATGACTGTGCGAGGTATTTCATTTGATACATCATTCCTACAGCGCGTCTCATTTCATGAGGCTCTCCATTAAAGCTTAAGTGCAATTGTTCCAAAAACTGGGAGTAGAGTTGGTTAAATTCTTCCGATGCTTCCCTTGCTGTGCTTGAATCAGGAAATTGATTTGCTTTTGGATCGTCAATCATATTCTGAACAGCATCCCAATTAACGGCTACTTCCGCCCCAGTAGGTTTTCCTTTTGGTGAGTCTCCTTCTTGATAAAGCTGGCCTTCGTAAATTTCATTGAAACGGAAAAAGTGAGCGACTTCCTTGTCCTGTCCAAAGTAGGTTGCATCTCCATCCCAAATAGAATGATTGCTGCCTTCTCCCTGTTCCACAATAACATCAATTGCGAAAAGAGCAGTAGCGAGGCTATCTACCACAATGAGTCCTCCGCCACCACCATAATATTCTGCGGGATCAAGTTGACGGTTCTTATCTCCATTAAAAACAGCTTCTTCGCCATATTCTTTCGTCAACTCAATGAGCTGTTTTTTAATCACAGCATAAAACTCACCTATAGTACTTTGCCCAAGATCGATTTTATCCACCAAGTTTGGGATGTCCTCTCCTTTAACATTAAGCGGGACATCATCGGGTTTTTCAATCTGCATAAAGGTCTCAACAGCCTCTTTACTGAACTTGATCAAACCAACATCAAACTCGCGATCCTTGAAGTTAAATTGTGCTGGGTATTCAGGAACAAATTTTGCGTGATCAATGAAAGGTTCTCCGTTTACGGCATTCAATATCTGACATGCCAATGACATGTGCAGCATCTCTTCCATAAATACACTTCGAATCGTATTTGCAGCAAATGCATTGGTTTTGTCATTAATCGTAAAATAGGCTACCAAATAAGGCGGAATGGTGGAGTGCTCGAGCTCAATAGCTGTTTGCAGATTATTAAATAAAGGTTGCTTATATTTCATTTGGCGTAACGATTTGATATTATTGAGGTCTTTAGCTATGTTCTCTGCTGCCCACACAGCAAGAGCTGCTGCTGTGAGCGTAGGGTTCGATGTACCCATAGAAGGCATGTTACCACACCCAGTTAGGAAGAGGTTATTATGTTCATGCGAACGTTGCGAGGCATCAACTACTGAATTTTCACTATTTGTACCCATGATGTGGGTTCCTGCGTAGTGCCCAGCACCTTGCCACCAGAGTTCTTCGTCTTCAAAAACAAGAAAACCTTGTACGTTACGCTTTTCATTGTAGTCCGTTTTATCTTCAATCCCAGCAGCTTCAAACATTTGTACACAAAAGGAGCGAGCAGCTTTTAACCCTCTCTTTTCGTGATCGCTAAGCATGAAAGTAATGACAGGACGGTAATTACCTAACTCATCTAGATAACGATCATCAATAGTTACAGCATTATTGGAAAGGGCTTGCATCTCAATGAGCATACCAATACGCATCAGCCGTTCTTCTTTCTCGATGACAGCTTTACGTAAGTCAGCTCCAATTTTTTTCTGAATTACAGCATCTTGGACCGTTGAGTTCGGAGTGAATTTTGGCCAACTCCATCCCCAATTACCAATTTCCACACGGAAGGCAGACCGGTTTTTCCGAAAAGCTCCGTCGCGTAATGCAGGGATTCCTGACGTAGCTCCTGGTCCACGATAAGGGCCAATGGCTTCTGGAGCTAACCCCCAAGAAAGTCCTACAGGGTGGTCCATCAAATTCTGACCAATGTTTTTGTTTTTACAACCAGATGCCAGCAATAGTTTGGCATTTTCGACTGCATGAGCAGCAAGAAGATATCTTTTGGCAGATACCACTTTCTCTATATAAATAAGCTCCCCCGATTCAGAAGTTTCGTATTCTTTGTACATGATACCCGTTACATCACCTGTATTTTCATCGTAAAGAACTTTCGATGCAACACTTTGACTCCTGATTACAGCCCCATTTGCAACAGCCTTTTGAAGTGTTTTCAGTGCATTGTATTTTGCCTGAACCGGACAAATAGGCACACAGGACGCATTACCTTCACAGCGTTGTCCGATATCAGGATTCCCAACTGCTCCTACTGGCACATAACCTTTTCCGTTATTATAAGCTGGATTAGGAGTACTGTTTCGCCCTTGTGGAATGCTTACAACAGCATAATCATATGAAGTGTCATCGTATTTGAATTGTGCATCTTTGGTCCATTCCTGTAATTTAAGATCGGAATAAGATTGGGGGATTTTCTTCATCGGATACACGTATCCTGGTTCGAACTCAATACCATGAAAGGATTGCTCGTCCACGTCAGCAGACACGCCAATTTCCAATTCAGCAGCAGCGTAATAAGGCATAAGATCGTAATAACTTATGGGCCAGTCTTTTCCACTGTTATAAAGCGTTTTTTCCGAGAAATCGTTTGGGAGCATTCTTAAACACGTACCTAACCAGTGGAGCGTTGTCCCCCCCATTTGTCTTGTATAAGTACTTTGAAAGGTTGAAGGGCCTACTTGGTGAAAATAGGACCCGTCAGCAAATTGAGGAATTCCGTTTTCTATACCAAGTTGATCGGTAATTAAAGGTTGAGGGGCACCTGCAGTAGCAGGGAAAGGAGCATTTGGGGTGCGAACAGTAGTCTTGTAAAAGTTATCTAGATAAGTTTGGTAGTCTTCAAACTTGAAACTTTTCCCTGCTCCTGCCTCCAAAATCAAGACACTGAAGCCTTGATCAGTCAATTCTTTCGCTGCAATTGCACCTGTTATACCTGCTCCGACTATAACGACGTCGAAATTGTCTTCATTTCTCATTTGATTGTGGTTAGTATAAACTATTCTTCTGAAAAAGTTTGTGGTGGGAACTGCCATGTACCAAAACCGGGTTGTTTAGCCCCGGCAGGATGCGAGCCAGCAGCCCGAAAGGAAAAGCTTTCAATGTAGGCTTTCTCCGAAATAACATAGGTGTCCGTTTCTCCAAAGTTCCATTGTCCCGTATACCACATAAGAATAAGTTGTTGTGATATGGGACCGAGACATTCGTCTTCCAAAACTCCTTTGATCAGAATTAAGTCGTTGTCTGATACTTTTCGATGGTCAGTACCGAGCTTTTCGAAGGAATCCAACAAATTATTGATTGCTTGCGGTTCTTTGTCTCTAATAACTTCCAGATATTTTTCACTTAGGCCAGTACCTTGAATTTCCATAAGCGAAAATCCGGTCAGTATAGCACAAAGTTCTTCAAAAAGGGATAGGTTCTCTTCGGGTAACTTATTCATAGTGGTCTTTTCAGTGAATCTTCAACATTTAGACATTTTCACTTGTCTCTATGTATGAAAATTAATTATTTAACTTCATTTTGACTTCCGCCAATTTCTCAAGTTTAAATACCTCTTAGCAGGCACAATCAGTAACAATATTCTTCAAAAGCAACAAATTATCTTGCCTTTGTTTCCGTTCACAATTTCTTGCTCTACGATATTCCCTTAAGAGGTTCTTATCTAATACTGATTCGCTTTATACTAGTGGTTGGAGTATAAAAATTTGAAATGATAAGGTACATATTATATTGATAATAAAATTATTCTAATGTGTAATTATTACAATCAGGATAAATATATAATTGAATCTTAGGAAAACAATTTCGCAATTAATACCATACTGAATTGGGTTTATCCACCCCACTCCTTTCGATCCAAACTCCGATACGGAACCGCTTCGGCGATGTGGCGGGTTCCAATATCATTTACCCCATCCAAATCAGCAATAGTTCTCGCGACCTTCAAGATTCCATCATACACCCTAGCAGAGAATCCAAATTTCTCCATTGCCTTTTTCAGGATTTCAGCACAAGCTGAGTCGAGTTGACAATATTTTCGGGTTTGTTTGGAAGACATGTCGGCGTTGGCAGAAATTCTTGGATTGTGTGGATTTTCCGATAGCTCTTCCTGAAAACGTCTTCCTTAAATTTCACTTTAAATATTGACATAATATCAGTGATTATATTAGGTTTTTTTCCTACTCTATTTAAACTGGCTTTTCGGATAGCGCCGTCGTAATCAAAAACTAATTGTAGCTACTCAATCGATTATTTTGTTTGTGATTACAATTCAAATCTGAACAAATAATGAGCATGAGATAAAAAAAATGACACAGACTCGGTTTTTAGTGTTACAGAACTTCTTATTTGCTGCATGAAGATTTTCTAAACAAGATTTCGAGGTATATAATACGTGTCATTGGAAAATTCAGTGCTAAGAAATTTAAACTGAAATAAATTAACCTCCCCACTCCTTTCGATCCAAACTACGATACTGTACGGCTTCGGCGATGTGGCGGGTTCCAATATCATTTACCCCATCCAAATCAGCGATAGTTCTCGCGACTTTAAGGATTCGATCATACGCCCTAGCAGAGAATCCATATTTTTCCATGGCCTTTTTCAGGATTTCAGCGCAAGCTGAGTCGAGTTGACAATATTTCCGGATTTGTTTGGAAGACATGTCGGCGTTGGCAGAGATTCTTGGATTAGTTAGATGGTTTGATGCTGCGCATTGGATGGTCTGAGAATTAGATTTCACCTCTGATCTCGACTCCGCTCGATCATCGGCTTGAAAACGTCTTCCTTGAATATCTCTAGCCTTGTTTACGCGAGTTCTAATTACCTCACTCGTTTCTCCGCTGCGTTCTTCGCTCAATTCAGTGTAAGAAACAGGCGTTACTTCGATGTGCAAATCAATTCGATCCAAGAGTGGACCTGAAACCTTGTTCAAATAACGCTCTACTGTTCCTGTTGGACAGCTGCAAGCACGATCTGGATGATTGTAGTAACCACAAGGGCAAGGATTCATCGCGGCGATAAGAACGAAATTTGCGGGGAAATCAATCGTGAATCTAGCTCTGGATATCGTCACCATTTGGTCTTCCATCGGCTGACGCATTACCTCAAGCACTTGACGCTTATATTCGGGCAATTCATCTAAGAAAAGAACTCCGTTATGTGCTAAGGAAATTTCTCCAGGTTGAGGATAACTTCCTCCTCCAACAAGAGCAACATCCGAGATCGTATGATGCGGTTTTCGAAATGGTCGTTCTTCGACCAAACCAATATCCTTTCCTAGTTTCCCAACAACAGAATGGATCTTTGTCGTTTCAAGTGCTTCATCAAGCGACATTGGAGGAAGAATAGTCGGTAAGCGCTTTGCAAGCATAGATTTTCCAGATCCTGGAGGACCAATCAAAATAACGTTATGCCCTCCAGACGCTGCAATTTCGAAAGCGCGTTTGCAATTTTCTTGTCCTTTAACATCCGAAAAATCGATTGAAGATAGTGCAGCAGAAGTCTGTGGCTTTCGTTGAATACGTTTAACTGGATGAATGACCGATTTACCATCTAAAAAGTTCACAGCTTCGAGAATCGTTTCAACTGGAATAACATCAAGGTCTTTAACCATTGCCGCTTCCTGTGCATGATCTTTTGGAAGAATGATTCCATCAAACCCTTCTGCTTTTGCACGCAAAGCGATTGACAAAATTCCTTTCATCGGTTTTACGTTTCCATCCAAAGAAAGCTCTCCAACGATCATGTATTTCCCTAGTTTATCAATTGATAATTGATCACTCCCCGCTAGAATTCCTAAGGCAATTGGTAAATCAAAGGTGGCTCCTTCCTTTCGTAAATCAGCAGGAGCCATATTAATCGTTAATTCTCTTCCCGCTGGATATTTGAGTCCATTGTTAATTAAGGCTGCTTTAATTCTCTGCTGGGATTCTTTTACTGCTGCATCAGGCAGTCCAACCAGAAAAAAGTTGATTCCTTGCGCAATATTTACTTCGATCGTGATTGTTTTAGCATCAACTCCAAATAGAGCTGCGCCATAGGTTTTGACTAACATTGTAGTGGTTTTGTAGGTTATTCCTATATAAGTTAGTCAAAAAGTTTCAATCTTCTACGATCGATTCAAAATGAATCACATCAAATTAGTGCACAAAAAAAGGTCGTCCCGATAGCTATCGGGACGACCTTTTAAATATATTGTTGAATCTATTTAGTGCGCTACTTCAACCTGAATTGATTTCACACCTTTATCGCTTTGAACATGTAAGGTGTACATTCCACTAGCGATTTCAGTTACATCAAGAGTGATATCTGAAACAGTTGAACTAATTTCTTTCGTAAGAATAATTCTTCCGTTCAAATCCATTAGGGTAATCGTTCCTGTTGAAATTTCTTTCCCCAATCGAAGAGTGAATTCATTATTCGATGGATTTGGGAATACCGTTGCATCGATAATTTGATCTTCATCAGCAAGTCCTAAACCACAACTGAAATCTGGGCGAATAACAATTGCACGAGGATTCGATAAGAAGAATAGATCTCCAGTAGCATTGTATCCGTATACAGATTGCTCTGGTACAGCTTGTCCATACATGAAACTTACATCATCAGAACCTGAAACGTCTCCTCCACTGTGTCCAGCAACAACCAAAATTTCCTCATCAGCAAAAACATCTGCAGCTACGATCATTTCCAGTGAAATGATTGTTCCTACTTCCGCAGCAGTTACTATATGGTACGCCGTTGCTCCACGAAAAACAAACTCTCCGTTAGTTCCTGAAGTTGGATCAAATGCGTAGACCTCAGCAAAAATCTCTTTGCCTTCATTTTGAGAATTATCTGCAACTCCAATATGAACACATTCAACAAGGTCATCCACGGTTACTTGGTAGATATTACCAATTTTAAATGGTAGTCCGGTATTGGAAGAGAAGTTTGAAATTGAACCTGTTGATTGACTCGCGTTCGTTAAGTTGTCTAGTCCAAATGTTGAAACTGTAATTTCAAGGTTATCAACGAACGTATTGTTCGTCATATTAGCATCTGTTCCAGAAGTAGAAGAAGCCACAGCAGTCATGTCGTACATACCAACAGCAGCTGGTGTCCATGTAGTTGATGAAGTAACTGTGTCATTTGATGAGCCTAGTAATGAAATTGGGCTTACTACTCCTGTGTAAACAGAACCAGAAACACCCGAAACATCAATATCTGAATTACATCCGTCAAGTTGAGCTCCTGTATTATTCGATAAATCTGAATAGAACGTGATTGGTGCGACATGCGAAATTGGCGTTTTGTAGTATTGGTTGTCAAATCCACCCATTCCCCACCACGTATCGAGCATTACAATATCATAAGGATCAGCTTCGCTCAAGGCAATATCATCGATCATCCAAAAATAGACACGTGCACTCCAACCGAATTGGATATACACTGTTGCTTGATTAGCAGCTACAGTAGAGATATTTAAGGAAATACTTTGTGGATCAACTGAAGCAGCATTATTTGCTTGCCCACCTGAAACATTATAGACTGTCCAATCCGTTCCATTGTTACTTACCTTAACATTCATCGAAACACCATTGTTGTAACGAAAGAATTGCTCAAAACTCAAGATCACTGATCCATGCGTTGAACAATCAATAGCATCAGTACCAACATATGTACTCAAGTATTGATAGTTGGATCCAGACGGTTGACCATTTGTGAAGTGATTTGCAGAATCGATATCACATAAAAGAAAACCATTGCCTCCAGTTGTTGAAGTAATTCCAGCAGCTGCAGCGGTTGTACCACCAGTACTAAAATTCCCCCAAGAACCATCAGTTGAATAAACCCACGGGCAAATTCCTGAAGTGTCAAGAGTTGTCCATCCAGCAGGGAAACCACCAGCAAAATCTTCCGTCCAGAAAGGAGTTGCGCGATTTGAGTTGTTATCAGCTAGCGGTCTTGCAGTCGGTCGAGTTGTCTTTTCCGATACACAATCCTGCTCAACAGCAGTGGTTTGCGCCATTGCTCCATAAGAAAGAAGTAAAGCACCGAAGAGTAAAATTCGTTTCATAAAAAATAAATTAGTTCAGTATCGATTAATAATAATCAACACACAAGGTATAAAAAATAAAAAAACCGACGCCCAAAAAGGACGTCGGTTGCATTTTTTTAACGAACAGATTAACGTTTGTGCAATTTATCGCTAGAAACAGAAATTCTCTTTCTTCCCTTACGGCGACGTGCTGCTAAAACTCGTCTTCCATTCTTACTAGCCATGCGGCTACGGAATCCGTGTTTATTTCTTCTTTTTCTCTGCGATGGCTGAAACGTTCTTTTGCTCATGATATATTTTCTTTAATCCTCTTAGTCAAAATTGGATTGCAAAGGTAAGTATATTTTCGATTCTCCAAAATCTTTCTAATAAACTTTACATAAAAATTGACATTTCCCCTGAAATTCCATGTGATAGGGTTATTTTTGTCGTCTCAGAACTGAAAAAATGGCAAGAAAACGGAAATCAGAGCGTGTTGAACGCCCAAGTAAGGAATCAATTCAGAAAGCAAAAGGGATTTTCAAGTACATGCGTCCGTATCGAGGACTGTTCATGGTTGGATGGATTTTTCTAATTCTATCGGCTTCTGCGGGAATGGTTTTTCCGTTTTTAATGGGCCAATTACTTGGTTCAGGAGCGAGTTCAACTCCTTCTATGGCAGATAACGTTGGAGCAATCGATTTGAATAATGTAAATACAGTCGTTCTGGCTTTATTTATTCTTTTTGCAGCACAATCTATTTTTTCATTCTTTAGAGTTGTCATTTTCACGAATGTGACAGAAAATACGCTACGTGATGTTCGTAAGGATGCATTCTCTCGATTGGTTCACATGCCAATGGATTTTTTCAATCAAAACAAGGTTGGAGAATTAACGAGTCGTGTTTCTGCTGATATTACTCAAGTTCAAGATACGCTTCGAACGACGATCGCTGAATTCTTTAGACAAATTTTCACGATCGTTATTGGAATCATTGTTCTTGCAGTGATTTCATGGAAATTAGCGCTGATTATGCTCGCGTCTGTGCCGGTTGTTGCTATTGTAGCAGTAATATTCGGTCGATTTATCCGTAAGCTATCGAAAGAAGCTCAGACTGAAACAGCGAATTCAAATTCAATTTTGGAAGAATCCTTAATGGGAATTTCAAATGTGAAGGCATTTACGAATGAATCTTTATTGGTTCGTCGATTTACTAAAACGATAGATAATATTCGCCGATTAAATGTGAAAAGTGGATTGTGGCGCGGTGCATTCATTTCATTTATCATCTTTTGTGTGTTTGGGGCGATTGTTCTTGTTATTTGGCAAGGAATWTTAATGACTCAAGGACCAGATCCAGCATTAAACTCAAAAGACTTCTTCTCTTTTATTATGTACACGATTTTCATGGGAGCGTCGATTAGTGCAATTCCAGATATGTACGCAAGTATTCAAAAAACAATTGGTGCGACAGAAAACTTGATGTCAATCATTCATCAAGATAGTGAGCAAGAATTATTGACAGGCGAATTGAAACCGGTGATTTCTGGTAGAATCAGCTTCAACAATGTTCAATTTTCATACCCTCAACGGAACGACATTGAAGTATTGAAGGGAATTGACCTCCACGTAGAGCAGAATCAAACTATCGCGCTTGTAGGATCATCTGGCGCAGGAAAATCTACCATTGCTTCACTCCTACTTAATTATTATCCAATTACGGGCGGTTCCATTCGATTTGACGACACAAAAATTGAAGGCATTGATGTGAAACATTTGCGTGAGCACATAGCGATTGTCCCTCAAGAAGTATTGTTGTTTGCTGGAAGTATTCGTGAGAACATTCTATTTGGAAGAGAAAATGCCACAGATGAAGAGATTATCGACGCAGCGAAACAAGCCAATGCATGGGAATTCATTGAAACCTTCCCTGAAGGGCTAGAAACAGCTGTTGGTGATCGTGGTATTCAACTTTCTGGTGGACAAAAACAACGTATTGCAATTGCAAGAGCGATCTTGAAAAACCCAACGATTCTTATTTTGGATGAAGCGACATCTGCTTTGGATTCTGAATCAGAAAAATTAGTTCAAGATGCACTTCAGAAATTGATGCAAGGAAGAACTTCAATTGTGATCGCCCACAGATTATCAACTATTCGCTCGGCTGATTGTATTTATGTGATTGAGGAAGGTCAAATTGCAGAATCAGGAAGACACGATGAGTTGATTTCTCAACAAGGCGTTTATTCTAAATTGGTGCAATTTCAGACAGTTGAACAAGGAGTTTAATAATTAGAAACTGGATTAATCCATTGTCATTTTTCAGCTTTGCGTATTCCGCGAACTTGGCGGTAAAAGAATATCCCCAAAGATCGTCAGGAGCACAAAGCAATGATGATCGTACGAATATGTCTAAGCTTTGATTTACCGTGTTTTACAAGCACTGCTTCAACTTTGTACACTCCGCGGACTTTGTGGTAAAAGAACAAGCGCAAAGATCTCCAAGGACACAATGCAATGATGTCCACACGAATATGTCTAAGCTTTGATTTACCTTATTTCACAAGCGCTGCTTCAACTTTGTACACTCCATGGACTTGGCGGTAGAAATATAACCGCAAAAATCTCCAAGGACGCAAAACAATGATGCCCATCCGAATATGTCTAAGCTTTGATTTACTTTATTTCACAAGAACTGCTTCAACTTTGCGCAATCCGCGGACTTTGTGGTAAAAGAACAAGCGCAAAGATCTCCAAGGACACAAAGCAATGATGTCTGTACAAATATGTCGAATCGCTGAACCTCTTTATTTCACAAGTACTTCTGTAACGGGCGCTACTGCCTCCATCATCTTCGCACAAGCAATTGCTCCATACGTTCCGATTGCGTAGCCCAAAACAGCCAACAAGGCTCCAACACTAGCAAGTGCAGGGTGAAATGCTGCTGCCACAATTGGTGCTGACGCCGCTCCACCAACATTAGCCTTCGATCCTACGGCGATAAAGAAGAACGGGGCACGAATGATCTTCCCAACTAAGAAAAGCAATCCTACGTGAACAAGCATCCAAATAATTCCTACGAGAATCAATTGAGGTTCTTTTACAGCTTCAGTAAGCTCCATTTTCATTCCAATGGTCGCAACGAGAATGTAGATAAATATACTTCCGATTTTTGATGCTCCAGCACCTTCGTAGCGTCGTAATTTCGTAGTGGAAAGAATTAAACCTCCAGTAGTTGCAATTACAACTAGCCAGAAAAATGAACTTCCGAACGGTGAATCCTCGTCAAATAATCCAGCAATAAATTTCCCGCCAAAATGACCAATGGCCACAATCCCGAATGTGAGTCCTATAATCACCATGTAATCCGCTAGTGTTGGCTGTTTCGAATTAGACGATTCATACGTACTCATACGCTTTTTCAAATCCTCAATAGAAGAGGTATCAGCTTTGAGCCATTTATCAAACTTATGAGCGCGAGCCGCAGCCCAAAGCAAAAATGCCATCCAAAGATTCGCAACAACGATATCAACGGTTACCATTTTACCGTATAAACTCTGATTGTAGGAATACGTTTCAAGCATTGCCGCCTGATTCGCTCCTCCACCAATCCAACTTCCAGCTAAGGTTGAGAATCCTCTCCAAGCAGCATCGTTTCCAGATCCACCTACCACTTCTGGATCAATGTATGAATATACCCAGATTGCAATTGGCCCACCAATGATGATTCCAACTGTTGCTGTTCCGAACATGATCAATGCTTTCGGCCCAAGATTGATGATTCCTTTGAAATCAATTCCTAAGGTCATCAGAATCAAAGCCCCTGGTAAGAGGTAGTTCTTCGCCATTGTGTACAAGTCTGAGTAATCTTTTGAAATCAATCCAAAAAGGTCAAGAATTGCTGGAATGAGGTAACAAAGAAGCAATGAAGGCACAATCATGTAGAAAGTCTTCCAAAATTTTGTTTGCTTGCTCGATGTATAAAAAATCAAGGCGAGGATGATCGCAAGGAGCCCGAACACAATTGTATCTTGTACAAACATCGGTCGGCTGTAGCGTTTAATTTCCATCGTTATCACTTCCGAATCGATCGAATTAAATTTCAAGGTGTCTCCTTTTGAAAAAACACGAATGGACATGATCACGTCTTCATCTACTCTTTTTATCAGGAAAGGCGAAAGCGTCTCAAAATACATTGTATCAGTCCCAAGAATCAATTGCGTTGAATCGATTTCTTTCTTTGCTAAATCCGCACTACTAAAATCAAAATAGATATCACTTTTGGCTTCAATGACCACTTCATCTTCCAAGCCAAGTACAACATAAGAGAAATCACCCCAATTGAGTTGCTCGGTTTTTTGAGCATCCATTAACTCAACTTTCAATTTGGATTGTGAAAATGAAATCGAGCTTATCAAAAGCGCCGTAAAAAGAAGAAAAAAGTGTTTCATAGAAATGGTTTAAACAAAAAACAGCACCGAAGTGCTGTTTTAATAGGTATTAAGATTGGAGTTATTTTACTCCGTGCATGAGTCTTTTCAATAATGGTCCTGCAAATATTACAAGTACACCTGCAATAAGTGGAACGATTGTAAAAATCAAGAAGAATGTTGACATTGAATATTTGTCCGTAATGTTCTCAATTTGCCCACCGACAACGGCTGCCAATTTGTTTCCAATTGCAATCGCCAAGTACCACATACCGAACATGAATGCAATCATTCTTGCTGGAACCAGTTTACTCACGTAGGACAAGCCGACGGGCGATAAACAGAGCTCTCCGATGGTGTGGAAGAGATAAGCTAAAATCAACCAGATCATGCTTACTTTAACTCCTTCAACTACTCCGTAAGAACCTAAGGCAAGAAGACCAAATCCAACTGCCATGATAATCAAACCAAGTCCGTATTTCATTGCGGCCGATGGATTGTATTTACTATCCCACCATTTTGAAATTAAGGATGCGAATGCGATGATAAAGAATGAGTTCAAAATACTAAACCACGAGACCGTGATTTCAACCCAGTTCTTTTTCACAGCAACTACACTCGCTTGAATAACGCCGTTATCACGCTTCAATTTCTTTCCGTGCTCACGCTTATCTATCAATTGTTTGTCACTGAGATAAGCGAATTTCTCGTTCTTGTTGTCCTTGGTAATTACACTGACTTTATCTCCCGTTTTGATCGAAAGGAAGGCCTCTCCAACAATTACGGTATCCATCACAATCTTATTTTTGATCGCTGTGACATCCATTTCTTCCGTGATCGGAATATGATTGAATATCAGCTTACCATCATCATCGACAGCTTGTTTCCCTGTCTTATCGTCCATTTTCGCAACAACTTCGCTTTGAAAAGAGACTTCGTATGCCGTTGTATTGAAATCTCTATACAACATCCAACCAGCGATTCCCCAAATACCGGCGAAACAAACAACCAATACGATGTTTGAACCAGGAATTATCTTCCCTGTTCGCTTTGCCAACAAGTAGAGAACCCATGTAATGATCAGGAGTGGCACAATTGTAAGCAGTGCGTTCACGATGTTAAACATAATAGCTGAATTCCCAATCAACTCACGTTGAACTGAATCTCTTGCAAAGATTACAAGTGAAGATGCACCTTGCTCGAAAGCCATCCAGAAGAATACTGTAAAGAACGCGAAGATCACGAAAGCAATCATTCGATCTCGTGTAATACGATCATATCTTCCGATACGTGTCACAACGAGGTAGATGAACAATCCGAGTCCAACCAAAATCCCTACGTACTGACCAGCGAAATCACTAATCTGAAGAATCTTAAATAAATCAACCCCTGCGATTGAACGAAGCGGATCATTGATAGCATACGCCAAAACGGTAATTGAACAAATCCAAATTAGGACTTTATCGATCATCGTAAACGGATTCCTTTTCGGCTCTTTTGCCTCCTCAGCAGCTATTTTAGCATCTCCTTCTAACAAGTCGATTGCTGCTCTTTCTTCAGCCATTGCTATAGCTTCGTCAGCTTCTAGTTCAGCTTGCTTCTTAGGAACTCCACCAATATTACCGAACAATGGTTTGGCTAACCAAAACTGAAGTGTTCCAAGTAACATGAAAACTCCGGCCAAACCGAATCCCCAGCTCCAACCAATTTTCTCAGCTAGGTAACCACAAAGCATCATCCCGAAGAATGCACCCGCGTTAACTCCCATGTAGAAAATGGTATACGCACCATCTTTCTTTTCAGGTAAATCTTTGTACATCTCAGAAATGATCGAAGTCATGGTTGGCTTAAAGAAACCTGTACCGATGACTAATAAACCAAGTCCAGTGTATAAGGAAGCTTCGGTTTCCATTGCCATGAATACATGACCAAGGGTCATGATGAGCGCTCCGATTACTACCGCCCAACGATATCCGATGAATTTGTCGGCAATAATCCCTCCGACAATTGGAGTGATGTATAATAACATTGCATACGTTCCGAAAAGTGCAGCAGCATTTTCTGCCGTCCATTCCCAACCGGGATTATACCCAACGAGGGCCATCGTTAAGAAGTTAACGAGTAATACTCTCATTCCATAGAAAGAGAATCGTTCCCACATCTCTGTAAAGAACAGGACAAACAATCCAGACGGATGTCCTAATACCTTTGATTCAAAAAATTTACTCGATGAATTTCCCTCCATTTGAATTTGTTTATCTGTAAAGTGATTTATTTAATAATTATGCATCCGCAACTTCAACCCCTTCGGTTTCGTCATGAATGGCTCCTTCATTCTCTTCTGCTCCGTGAGTAAGACTCTTTAACTTTTTAAGTAAGAGCATCACTAATAGACCAATAACTATAGTAATAATTGCGATTCCAGTAAATATTGTATACTCACCTAGTGACTCCGACCATTCTCCGAGTAAACCGGCTAATTTACTTCCTAAACCTGTCATTGCAAAATAAACCCCCATCATAATAGACGCGTATTTAAGCGGTGCAAGTTTAGTAATGAATGACAAGGCAACAGGAGAAAGACAAAGTTCACCAATTGTGTGGAACAAGTACGCTAATACTAACCAGTACATTGCAGAAGACCCTGTACTATTAAACTGAGCAACAGCGGCCGTCATAAAGAAGAACCCAAACCCCATAATGATCAGCCCGAGAATCATCTTAAACAATGATGAAGCCTCTTTGCCTTTCATTTTTCGCTTAGCCCAGAAGCCAGCAATGATTGTTCCGAAGATCACAATGAATGCAGCATTTAATGATTGAAACCAAGTTGCTGGAATTTCCATTCCTAAGAGCATTCGATCAGTCTTTGTTTTTGTGTAAATATTCATCAAACCTCCGGCTTGTTCAAATGCACCCCAGAAAAGAATTACGATGATAAATGAGATAAAAAGTACTCCTACTCTATCTTTTTCAATTTTCGTTAATGGCTTCTTCAGTGCTGCCTTTTCTTCATCACTTCCTGATGCTCCAAGGTAGTTACCAACATGCTTCAAGTGTTTTTGACCAAGAGCATACTGCAATAGGCCAAGAGCCATACCGAATCCGGCTAAACCAAAACCATAATGCCATCCATGTACTTCACCAACGTATCCTACAATTATACTTGCTAAAAACGCACCGATATTAATTCCGATATAGAAAATCGTAAAACCTTTATCTCTTCGGATGTCACCTCGCTTGTACAAGCCTCCTACCATAGTAGAAATATTAGGCTTCAGCATTCCAACTCCCAATACAATAAAGACCAGTCCTGAATAAAAGGCCCAAGTCGTCTCCACGGCTAAAATACTATGCCCAATAAGGAGTAAAACTCCTCCAACATAAACAGATTTCTTTTGACCAATAAACTTATCGGCTATAATACCTCCAGGTATCGACATCACGTAAACCATCATCGTATACCACCCATAAAGTGCAAGAGCTTCACCATCTGTCCATCCCAGCCCTGGGTTGATAACATCTGTTTTCTCTACAAGATATAACGTTAAAATGGCTCGCATTCCATAATAAGAGAACCGTTCCCACATTTCTGTAAAAAACAGTACAAATAAACCAACGGGATGTCCCATGAATGTTTTCATAGGGATACTTGAAGAAGAATTACTCATAAATCAGTTGTTTGGATCGTGAAAGTAATTAAAAATAGTTTAATGCATGCGGAAATAGCATTTGTTGATTTCCGTCGAATATCAACCCACTTTGGTCGAAAATTAAACATTAATCAAATATAGTTATTGCGGAAACTACTATATTTGCGCCCAATAGTTGAGCGAGACGGTATGAATGGACTAAAATTATTATCTGTGTTATTTCTTTTTCTCTCCTTCATGGGCTGCACTAATACGGCAGATACTCCTGTTAAAAAAAGATCTTCCACCATTGTTTCTGATGTGCATTCTTATGCCAATATTGACCAAATCAGAACGAAGCATTTGCACTTAGATATTGAAGTTGATTTCACTTCGAAAACGATTTCAGGTGTGGCTCGTCATCAAATGAGTGAGCACACTGTTACAACGGCTATCTTTGATATCAAAGCGCTGGACATTCAGAAAGTGACTTTGGGTAAAGGAAAAGGGAACGAAATCGGAACTGATTTTGAGATTGGCGATTCCGATGACGTTTTGGGACGACCTCTTAAGGTTAAAATAAAACCGAATACAAAGTATATCAATATATATTATAGTACTACGGACGAAACACAAGCTTTAGATTGGTTGGATCCAGCGTTGACCTCAGGAAAGAAACATCCATTCATGTATACTCAAGGACAAGCGATTTTAACTCGTTCATGGATTCCTCTTCAAGATTCTCCCACCAACCGAATTACGTATTCTGCCGATGTTAAGGTTCCAAGTGAATTGATGGCAGTGATGAGTGCTGAAAACCCGAAGGAGAAAAGCGACGATGGTTTGTATCATTTTGAAATGAGACAAAAGATCCCTGCGTATTTGATTGCAATTGCAGTTGGAGATTTAACGTATACTGCTTTAAGTGATCGATGTGGAATTTACTCTGAACCAGAATTGGCTGAAGAGTGTGCTTACGAGTTTACGGATTTACCTAAAATGATTGACGCCGCTGAAAACCTCTATGGAATATATCAGTGGGAACAATTTGACATGGCAATATTGCCTTATTCATTCCCTTTTGGTGGGATGGAAAATCCACGATTGACATTTGCTAATCCAACTTTACTCGCTGGAGATCAAAGTTTGGTATCAGTAGTTGCGCATGAGTTAGCACATTCATGGTCAGGAAACCTTGTTACGAATGCTACGTGGGACGATTTCTGGTTAAATGAAGGATTTACTGTCTACTTCGAGAATCGCATCATGGAGGCACTTTACGGAGCCGAAATTGCTGACATCCACAAATTCATTGAACGACAAGATTTAGCCGCAACGCTAGACGATATGGAAAATGGTCCTGACGCCCACCCTGAGGACACTCATTTGAAACTTCACCTAAAGGACCGTGATCCCGATGACGCTATGTCAGATATTGCCTACGTTAAGGGGGCATTTTTCTTGAGAACAATAGAAAAAGCAGTAGGTCGAAAGAAATTCGACGCATTTTTGAAAGAGTATTTCACGAGTCACGCCTTTGAGACAATCACTACAGAGGATTTCGTTGTTTATCTCAATGAAGAATTGCTTCTCCCTAATAAAGTTGATTTTAATGTTGACGAATGGATCTACCAACCTGGAGTTCCTGAAAACTGCATCAAAATTCGTTCAAAGCGATTAGAGCACATGAGTGAATTGGCTCAGGAAGTGAATGAAGGTGAAATGATCTTTATTGGAGCTGACGCAGACTTGACAAGAAATGATTTCATCACACAGGAGTGGGTTGCATTTATTAGAGGGCTTTCTGATGATATTGATCCTAAAACGATGCTTGAACTCGATAAAAAAATGGCGTTCAGTCAAAATGCGAATCGTGTGATTAAACTAGAATGGTACCAATTGGCCATTCGTGTTGGTTACAAGCAAGCGCGACCGTACATGAAGGAACACCTCATGAAGGTTGGTCGTCGTTGGTTGATTGAAGGAATTTATCGTGAGTTGGCAGAATCAAAMGATCCAAGTGATGTAGCGTTTGCGAAGCAAGTGTTTTCCAAAGCAAAGGAGAACTATCATTTTGTCTCGCGATCTACTATTGCTGAAATTTTGGGTGAAGAGTAATCATTACATTCTCGCCTCAAACTTGTCAGTCTTTTCATTTGCTATGAGTAAGGTCTATCATCCTTACATTACCTTATTTATCAAAATTGCTTCTAATAAACTAATCACTTATGGGACTTAACATTGCTGGTCTTGTCATCAACAAAAATTACAAGGAAAACATTTCCGAACTAGCCTCCATTATTGGAGAAAAGCTTGTTTTTGACGAAGAAGTAACATTGAGTGAAGCATGCGAAAGCTGGAAAGGTGATGATTATTGTGATGTCTATTTTTCGAAAAACGGAACACTTGTTTTTTCATCAATGGAACTAGGAGGATTTGAAATTATTGCAGGCAAACAAGACACACTTTCCTTTGTATTATCTGAATCGTCCATGACTTTATGTATCAACTATGTCGAAAAAGGCGAATTAGTTCGAAGCTTTATGGAATCAGATGGTGAGGTCTCGGAAAATGTTGGCGAGGCTTTAGATTTTGAAAAAATCGAAGATGATAAATCTGAATTGATTTATCATTTGATTGAAGCTACACTAGGTGAGTCTTTCCATGATTTAGATTTTGACTCAAAATGCTCCAGATATCTACTCAAAGCAGCAGAAGCCGATACATCCAAAAGTAAAGAGAAGTTATCAGGTAAAAAAGATTCAGGAAAAACGAAGCCTTGGTGGAAATTTTGGTAGAGTAGTTATGACAGCTTTTCACCATCACAATAACAAATCTAAACTCTCACTTGCTTCCTGATAACACTATTCCACCCACGAAACTCGTGAACATTCTATGAAAACGACCCGTTAATCATTGAACACACCTGCATATTAATTCGACCACTATTAACCTTTAGACATTGGGTGAAATTACGGTCGGAAAAATTCACCGAATAGATTGCAAGACATCTGATTCAAGCAGTCTAAAAGGCGGACATCACCACAGTAGATAACGACATAACTACTTGTTTTATAGCACATTCCGATTTTGATTTGTAGTGTTTTCCGTCTTGATTCGGAAGCACAAAGTAAATAACTTGCGGCCAACCAAAATCATTATTTATTATGAAAACAATTTTTAAATGCATGTTAAGTGCTGTATTTATTGCTGGAATTTCCATTCCATCAAATGCTGGAAATCGAGAAATTGGGGGGTATCCAGCCCAAGCCGAAAGCAGATTCGTTCGAAATGTTTGGAACTTCATCAAAGAGTTCAGTTCATGGGAAACTGTTGGAAGTCACAACTACAAGTATTCACAATACTATTGGGCAGAGCGATTTCTTTTTGAAGGAAGCCATGCTAGTTATGTCGACAAGATGGATTTCGTTTTCATTTCTGGACACGGTAATTTCTATATCTGGCAGCCAGTTCAAACACCTAGTGAAATCACAAATTTCAGTACAGTCCCAGCCTATGGAGACTTGGTAAATGGAGGAGATTTAGAGTTTCTAGTAATCGAATCATGTAACACAGTAACTGTTTCGCCCGATGATGCAAATTACCGTAATAGTTGGAGTAGTACTTTTCAAGGACTACATCAACTGGTTGGATTCAGAACCTTGAGTGTTTCCGATAATGGAATCCCTAACCGATATGCACGTAAACTAAAGTCCAACCAAGGAATTTGGCAAGCATGGTTTGATGCTGTAAATGACGAAAGATCATGGTGGCACTCAGATTTAAGTGATGGGTCAGCCTATCCAGGATACGCCAGTGCAGTTGTTTATTCAAGTACAGATAACGACAAACTCGGCTCTTATGCCGCAGATCCTGCTGGAGGAACATCTGGAATGTATAGTTGGTGGCAGTATTAATCTTTAACAAAATTATTATGTATAAAATATATCGTTTAACAGGATTGGCTGCCTTAAGTTTAGCAGCAATATCATTACTTAATTCTTGTGAAGAAACCACAAAAGGTAATTCTGAGGAAGATGTTGAAATGTTCATTTACGAATTGGAATTAGAAAAAGTAACTACAAATAGCTTTACACAAAAAGTGAATCTATTAGTTCAAAACAATGCTTTTTCTAGAGAATTCATCCAAATGGACGGAAAGCGAAGCATTGGATACTTTGATGAGAAAAATGACATTTATTTCAATCAAGATATCGCCACTTCTAATTTCTCATTCAATAAAGGAATTCAAAAGTATCTTGGAGATTATGCACCTTCCCTTCCCGCTCAACGAGATGCTGAAGGAATAGCAATGGATTTTCTCCAAAAAAACAAGTTTCTTCAAGCAGACAACAATGAAATCAAGTTACTGCATTCTGGAGGTCTTCGAGCAGATGCTGGACCAAATGGAGCTGTCATCGACAAAATGAGGACGGTTACTTTCGGACGCACAATTGACAACATTGCGGTAATGGGATCGGGGTCCAAAATTGTCGTAAACATCGGTGACAAAAATGAGATCACAGGACTCGTGTATAAATGGAGAAACATCATTGTAAAATCCAAGAAAGCCGTAACTAAAGAAGAAATGGTTTCGCGGGAAAGTGCTAAAAAAGAGTTTAACGTTCTCATTACAGAACAATTTGGAAGGGAAGCGAAAGTTAACATCGAGGAATTCAACTTGATTTACTACGACGGAGACGGACGCTACATCCAACCTGTTTATGGTATTCGAGCAACTGTTACTATCCAATTGTCTAAAGGTAAAACGAATGAAATCCCATATATGACCTATGTTAATGCCTTGAAAAAGCCAGCAGAAAAGCTGAAAATATTTGACGGTACAATTGAGGGTAAAAAACGAGTTAACAGAGAAAAAGAAGGAAATGGATCTTCAAATTCTGAAGGAAAAGACTAATTTCTTCAACTAAGACAAAGTGATCTCTACTATTTAATTTAGTAGAGATCACTCTTATAAAACACTTTCTGTTTATGACAAAAAGCCATTTTTCATTAATAATCACTTATGGGATAGTAATCTCACTCATTTTCACGGCCTGTGGCTCAGAAAAACCAGTTCGGAAGGAATCAAATAATGGATTTCAAACGCCAGAATTCGCTCCTGAGTCTAAACCAAAACTAAAGGTTGAAGATCGATCTGAAATGGATATTAGCTGTGTAGATTCTTCCAAAATAAATCGAGAAGAAATATGTTATGATCTTTATGATCCTGTATGCGGATGTGATAGTATAACTTACAGTAATGACTGTCACGCACGAAAAAATGGTGTGCAAAAATGGGTTCAAGGAGCTTGTAAGTAGAACAGTAGATTACACAACTCAAAACAGTTTTCACAAAAAAAGAGGACCATTGCTGATCCTCTTTATAATTCTTTTTTAGAAAGGAGACCTATCCTCTTCTACTTCCCGGTAAAGACATCATCATCAAACCGAGCAACACTTGTAGTCTCCAGAGCTATTATTCCAGCTATAAACTCGCCAATTTATCTTCAAGAATAGCAATCGTTCCCATTGCATCAGATTCTTTCTTGCGTTCACCTGTCACAACTTTCTCTGGTGCTCCAGCCATGAATTTCTCATTCTGTAATTTACGTTGTACAGATGTCAAGAATCCTTTTGTGTATTCCAATTCCTTTGCCAATTTCTCTTTCTCAGCTTCCACATCGATTGAATCTCCAAATGGAACAAAGTATTCATTCTGATCTACGATGAAAGTATTTGAATTTTCAATTTTCTCTTTGGTATAATCCAAATGAGTCAGGTTCCCCATCTTCACAATTACAGAATCAAATCGTGTATTCAAGTCATTGTTCTTCTTCACAAAAAGTTCCAATTTCACCTTGTTGGCAATGTTGTTTTTCTTGCGAATGTTTCGAATGTTCGTAATCACTTCTTCCACTAGTGTGAATTGCGTTAATGGAGCTTGATCAACTTCTTTCAATGTTGGCCAATCAGAAACAATGATATCCTTTCCTGCTCGGTCGCGCAATAAATGCCACAACTCTTCGGCAATAAATGGTGTAAATGGTTGCAAGATCTTCAACAAGTTCTCGAAGAAGTCTTTTGTTGCCTCCAAGGTCTTCGCATCAATTGGGTGCTGATAACCTGGCTTGATCATTTCCAAATACCATGAACAGAAATCCGTCCAAACTAATTTGTATGATGCCATCAATGCTTCAGAAATCTTAAATTTCTCAAACAATTCATTGATGTTTGCTAATTCCTCGTTGAATCGAGCTTCAAACCATTCAATTGCACGAACTGATGATTCTGGCTGTGGTAAATCTGCATTTACTTCCCAAGAATCGACCAAACGATACGCATTCCACAATTTATTCGTGAAATTTCGACCTTGTTCACATTGTGAACTATCAAATGGAAGGTCATTTCCAGCAGGAGAAGAAATCAAAACACCCATACGAACGCCATCTGCTCCATACTTATTGATCAATTCGATTGGATCTGGCGAGTTCCCTAAAGATTTCGACATTTTACGTCCCAATTTATCACGAACGATTCCAGTGTAATAAACATTCTTAAATGGAATTTCACCCATGTACTCATTTCCAGCAATGATCATACGTGCAACCCAGAAGAACATAATCTCAGGAGCTGTTACCAAATCATTTGTTGGATAGTAGTATTTGATCTCTTCGTTTTCTGGATCAGTCAATCCGTTGAATACCGATATCGGCCACAACCAACTAGAGAACCATGTATCAAGTACATCTTCATCACGCTTCAATTCACTTTCAGTGATCGTACGTCCAGCTTTTTCATTCGCAAGTGGCAATGCTTCCTCCAATGTCTTTGCAACAATGAAATCTTCCATTCCTTCACCATAATACCAAACTGGAATCTGATGTCCCCACCATAACTGACGAGAAATACACCAATCTTTGATGTTCTCCATCCAGTGACGGTATGTATTCTTGAATTTCTCAGGATGAAACTTGATATCTCCATTCATTACTTGATCCAAAGCTGGACCAGCAAAACTTTTCATATCAACGTACCATTGCAAAGACAAACGAGGTTCAATCGCAGCATTCGTACGTTCAGAAAATCCAACTTTGTTGATGTGATCTTCTGTCTTTACTAAATATCCTTTGTCATACAATTCTTTCTCAATTGATTTTCGTGCTTCAAAACGATCTTGACCTTCGTAATGCAAACCAAGTGCATTGATCGTTCCGTTACTGTTGAGAATATCTATTGTTTCTAGCTTGTGTTTCTTCCCTAGTTCGTAATCGTTTGTATCGTGAGCAGGTGTCACTTTCAAACAACCTGTTCCAAATTCGATGTCAACATACTCATCCAAAATAATTGGAACTGTTCTGTTTACAATCGGCACAATTGCTTCTTTTCCGTGTAAATGCTTGAAACGTTCGTCATCTGGGTGAATACAAATTGCTGAATCTCCCAARATTGTTTCAGGTCGAGTTGTAGCAATTGTTAACCAACTATCATCTGACCCAGCAATTTTATAGCGAACATGGAATAACTTCGAGTTCACCTCTTTGTGCATTACTTCTTCATCAGAAAGAGCTGTTAGTGCTTCTGGATCCCAGTTCACCATTCTCAATCCGCGGTAGATTTTTCCTTTTTTGTGCAAATCGATGAATACATCCAAAACAGATTCAGAATAATCAGTATCCATTGTGAAACTAGTACGCTCCCAATCACACGATGCTCCCAGTTTCTTTAACTGTTCCAGGATAATTCCACCATGCTTATTTTTCCATTCGAACGCATGCGACAAAAATTCATCACGTGATAGATCTGATTTTTTAATTCCTTCGGCACGCAATTTCTGTACAACTTTCGCTTCTGTGGCAATTGATGCATGATCCGTTCCAGGAACCCAACATGCATTTTTACCTTGCATACGTGCTCGACGCACCAATACATCTTGAATCGTATTGTTCAGCATGTGCCCCATATGCAGGACACCCGTGACGTTTGGAGGTGGAATAACGATCGTATAAGCTTCGCGCTCATCCGGTTCTGAATGGAAATATCCTTTCTCCATCCAATGTGCATACCATTTCTCCTCAGCCTGTTGCGGCTCATACGTTTTCGGGGTTTCCATCTACAAAAATATTAAGTTCCAAAATTAGTAATTCCATGTAAGAACTCCGCTTCAATTGAAAGCATTATTTTTGAAAGAAAAAAGAGTTTATGAAATACGCCATCTCTTCCCTCCTATTGATCAGCTTTTTTCTCTTACAATCCTGTATGAAAGGGGAATCCGTTGACTTAGTGATCCACAATGCTCGCATCCACACGATGAATGAATCTGGGGACGTTTTCGAAGCAATTGCTATCAAGGATGGAAAGATCGTAGAAATTGGACCAGAACGACAAATTTTGAATAGATACCGTGCTGATGAATACATTGATGCTGGATTGAAAGATATTTATCCCGGATTAACGGATGGACACGGTCATTTGCTATCGTATGCCCGTATGCAATTAGGTGTAAACCTGTTCGGATGTGAGTCCTACCAAGAAATGATCATTCGCATTAAAAAATACCAAGCGAAGCACAAGCGAAAATTCATTATTGGAAGTGGTTGGGATCAATCGCTTTGGGATGAAGGAGGTGAACTCCCAACAAACGAACTATTGGACTCAATCTTCCCAGATATTCCAGTTGCCTTGATTCGAATTGATGGTCATTCAATGTTAGCGAATGACTTTCTATTGAAGAAATCAAAGGTGATTGAAACAGTTTCTGCTTCTCCAGAGAAATATGCGGGTGGTGGTTTTCTATACCAAGAAGATGGAACTCCAACAGGAATGATTATCGATAATGCAATGACACCGATTTTTGCGATGATACCGGAATATCCTAAAAAAGAACTAACAAGAACAATGAAGGGAATTCAGGCGGAACTCTTCAGTTATGGAATTACTGGAGTCCACGATGCAGGAATGTCTTCAAAGGATAGAAAAACAATTGAGAAATGGGTGAATCAGCGTGTGTTGAAGCTCAACATATATGGAATGCTCCTTCCTGATGAAGGAAATATGGCGTTTGCTGAGAAGCATGGCATTTACGAAAACAAGAATTTATACATCCGAAGTTTCAAAGTTTACGGTGACGGAGCAGTTGGAAGTCGCGGTGCGTTAATGAAAGAAGAATACTCTGATCGACATGGACATTTTGGTCATTTGACTACTCCAATTTCAGAAATTGAACGTATTGCGGATTTTTGCGAGCGCGTTGGATATCAAATGAACACCCACGCAATTGGCGATTCAACAAATAGAATCATATTGGAGCTGTATTCGAACGTGTTTGCGCGAAACAATGATTATCGCTGGCGAATTGAGCATGCACAGCACATTGACCCGAAGGATTTTGATTTATTGGGGCTATCAGGAGCGTATGCTAGCGTGCAACCGACTCATGCCACAACAGATCAACGCTGGGCAGTCGCACGCTTGGGAGAAGAACGCATGCAGGGCTCTTATGCTTACAAAACAATACTCGATCGTTGTGGATTGTTAATTATTGGAACTGATTTCCCTGTTGAGTACACTGATCCTTTTAGAACAATACACTCGGCAACGAACCGAAAAACGACTGAGAACTATCCGATGAATGGATTTTTACCTGAAGAGGCGATCACATTGGATCAATGCTTGAGAGGAATGACAATTTGGGCCGCACTTGGTGCGTTTCAGGAGAATAAATTGGGCACACTCGAAAAAGGAAAAGATGCCACACTGGTAATTTTCAATGAGTCGATTGTTGCGCGACCAACGTTTAAGAACAATTTCGCGAATACTGTTTTTATTAGTGGAGAGAAGGTTTATACGGTTGAGTAGGAGATCGATTATTAGATCGTAGGTGAACTTCCGTTCACTTTCGAAAGTATTACTTTCTCTTGCTTTTAGATTATTAGATCGCTTCGCTTTTAGATTATCAGATCGCTTTGCTCTTAGATTGACGTGGATTGGAGGGTTGGATTGGTTAGATCGTAGGTGAACTTCCGTTCACTTTCGAAAGTGTTACTTTCTCTTGCTCTTAGATTGATGTGGATTGGAGGGTTGGAGGGATGGATCGCTTTACTTTTGGATGTAAATTGAGCGCACTTCGACTCCGCTCAGCGCTCGGATTATCTCAGGAATAAATTAACTCATTGAAGACAAATTTAAGGGCAGCTGAACGGAGTCGAAGCCACCCGATATAAAAAAACAAAAGGCTCATCTATTGGACGAACCTTTCATTAAACTAGTTTCAACTTACCAAACCAGTAAAGGAAGTTGAACTAAGAAGTTTAGAACGATGGACAAGAGATCGTACGGAACGATTTTGGTTTGTCCTTGCAATTCAAGTTGAATCCTAATGAGATCTCATGCGATCCACCAGATACACCATTGTTCAATTTAGACACTGTTACATCGTAGCTGTATCCAATTTTAAATTTTTCTGTGTTTATACCAAGTGTTAAGATGAATGCATCACGGTTTCTGAACCATGCTCCTGCTGTGAATCCTCCGTACTTAATGTACGTACCGATGTTCAACTGCTGGAATCCATTTTGGTAAGTATAAATAATTGATGGCATGATCGCCGTTTGATTCGTGTATTGTGATTTACTTCCAAGTTTAATGTATGCCGAAGTATGTGCTGTAAATCGCATTGGTAATTTAGAATCTCCAATGATCATCGATTCATTTGGTCTGTTTAGGTGATGTGCTACGAATCCAATGTTGAATACTTTATTGAAAATCACTGTTCCCACTGTAGCATCGAAAAACCCTTTTGTTCCACCTCTTGGAACATCACCTGTTGCGTAGATAAATCCACGACGTGGATCAATCATATCTCCAAATGTCAATTTATCCCTCGATCCGTTCAACGAGCGCGGCAGGCACGCTCGACTCACCGGATGCAACCAACTTGTTGGCGTGCTCAAGGATCTCCTTGGCCTCGTCGCGATCCATTGGGGTCGTGGCAGTTGCGGCCCATACGAGGGCATCGAGGTGTTCCTGTGTCGACATCTTTCTAGTTGCGGGTTCGGGGAGAACCCGTCGAGGCCTCACTGGAGGCGAAGGAGGGGAAGAGGGGCGCTCAGGCGAGGTTTAGAACGAGTCCATCGGGAACTCGTGGTCCTCCATCGACAGCGACGGCACAGGGGCAGGGGCAGCCGCTGCTACTGGCAGTGGCGCTGGGGTTGCAGCTAGAATCCTGTCGGAGGAAGGCTCGCCCGACGCGGTGGTGTTTGCGTCAGTAGGACCGAGGGTGTGTTGCAGAACGAGGGATCGAACGTTCTGAACCTGGTCGGCCGTCTCGACGGCTGTGGAAGCCAGCTCTTGGGCGTTCGAGGCGTTGTTCTGAGTCACCAGTTCCAACTCCTTGATGCTCGTGGAGACGTTCTGGATCCCGTCGAGCTGCTCAGACGATGCTGCCGCGATCTCTTTGAGAAGGATGTTCACGCGCTTCGATCCGGTGTAGATGTCTTCGAGCGAGTTGTTCACGCTTTCGGCGCTGGAAAC
>NVXP01000164.1 GCA_002733985.1 Fluviicola sp.
TGGTTAGTGGTTAGTGGTTAGTGGTTAAATTATTAGCTGCGTTTATCGAGTAAAGACCCAATCATTTTCGCTTGATAAGTTTTCATCGTAGCGATAACCATCCGTATTGAATGCTTTTAAGTCTTCAGGATTTGAAATCGAATGATCTACAATGTATCGTGCCATTGATCCTCGAGCGCGCTTTGCAAACACCATAATTATTTTGTAATCACCATTTTTAAATTCCTTAAATGTTGGTGTGATCACTCTTCCTTTCAATGCTTTTCTATCAACGGCCTTAAAATATTCAGCAGATGCAAGGTTGACGATAATTCCATCTTCATTTTCCTCATTCAGTGAATCAGCAATTTTTGTTCCCCAAAACTTGTAAAGTGATGTTATTTTTGGAGTGACAGACCACCTTGTCCCCATTTCTAAACGATAAGGATACATCACATCAAGCGGTTTTAGAATTCCGTACAAACCTGAAAGAATTCGAACGGTATCCTGAGCCTCCATCAATTTATCCTTGGATAAAGATGGTGAATCAAATCCGCGGTAGACTTCACCATTAAACGCTGCAATAGCGTAGGTGTTCTTCCCATTTAGACTTACCTCAGGCTCCCATGTTTGAAAACGATCATGATTCAAATCAGAGAGATCTTTCGAAAGGTGCATCATGGTTCCAATTTTTTTCGAAGAGAGGCGCGCTAACTTTTTCATCAATGCTGCACTCTGATCTATGAAGATTGGTTCACTCGTTGATGGAGCATTAATCTCCTTGTCCATATCCAATGCCTTCGCCGGCGAAAGAAGTACTTTCATTGATTCAATTTTATCGTTTTTTTCAGAATTGAAAGGTATCCATTTTTGAGCGAACCCTTGATATGGTTGATTGATTTTCGTGGATCATTCTTAAGTTGACTTTTGAACCTCTTGGTATCATTGTTGTATAACAGGTAGAAAATCTTTAGTCGTGAAAGCATTATTTTATACAGGTTGGTTCGTAGTGATTTTTCTAGCAGTATGTCTAGCAGGGATTGCTTTGAGTTATTTTGATTTCGACCTGACCAAACGTTTTCTAGGATCAAAACAAGCAATGATTGGAAATGGCGTCTGGCTTGGTGCGTTCTATTCGCACTTATTCTTCGGAGCAGTTGTTACCTTAATTGGGATTCCCTTGTTCTTCTCAAAGTTAATTCCTTTCAAAGCAAAGCTTCACAAGCATTTGGGAAAAATCTACATTGGATCGATATTATTCGTGAGTGGACCAACAGGCTTGTATCTCGCATTTTTCGCAGAAGGCGGGCAATACTCGACCATTGGATTCATTTTGATGGCCATGGCTTGGATGATTCCAACTTACATTGCTTTTCAACGGATTCTAAAAGGAGATGTGCAAGGACATCACAATTGGATGATCCGAAGCTATTGCATGACATTATCAGGAGTTACTTTGCGTTTATTCACACCAATTGCATCTCGTTATTTCGACTTTGATTACGATACTACGTTCATTTTAAGCGCATACGTCCCTTGGATCATCAACTTACTCATAGGAGAAGTTCTGGTTCTATTGAATAAAAAACGATTTCACACATTAACAATTGTATCATGAGAAAATACACGAAATATATCGCACTGGGAATTATTCTATCCATGGTTACGCTTGGTTTTGCTAGTAAGAATAACCTTGGTGTCAATTTTCTAAACATTGGATGGTCGAGTGATGCGAAGGAGATATCACAAAAAGAAGTTCAGGAACGTGTTCAAGAAAAAGTAATCGATCCAATCACGGCATCCTTAATTGTTCGAAATCCACATTTATTCATGACCAAATGCTATAGTAGTGTTGAAGCCAGTTTAGACGATCGTGGTGGTGATCTTGAAAACCGTAAATTTTACGAGAACCAAACAATTATAGGAAGTGTAAAGCTAATTGACTGCGGCAGTGTTGACGTTATTTGTAAATATCAATTGTCTCTCAATTCAAATGATGTGAAAGTTCGAGAGTCTTACTTGAAGCCTTGGATAACATTAGACGAATTTATTAAGCAGATTGAAACGGTTGAAGAAGTTCATGAGTAGACCTCTTTCTACATTCGATTCTTAAGTTTATTTCACCTTGACTTTGTTACAGCAATCAGATATTTATATCTTCGATCAACTCATAAACGTACCTGTAATGAATAATCGCTCATTCTTTCGAACAATCTCTTTCGCTCTAGGGTTCATACTCGTTACTAGTTGTTCTGCCTCCCCAAAGAACACGGATATTTTGGAATACGGATACAACGGAACTGTGAAATCAGTTAAGTCCATAACGTACCATAATCTTGATCAGAAAAACGATGAATGGCTTATTGATGAGGCCAAAATTGGGAACATAAAAACGATGACATTTAATGAAGAAGGAAATATCATTAAGGCTCGTAACACATACCCCGAATATCCTGAAGATATCGAAACGACGTTTTTTCAATTCGAAGATGGACGAAAGAGTTCATTCTATACCTTAAACATCAACAATGACACGATCGAAAAAGGAGTTTACAAATGGATCAGTGACTCAGAATACACCTATTCAAGCGTGTCTATTAGCGGTCGAAAGATTAAATCCAGCTCAAGACTGAATACAAATTCCCGAGACATTTCTGGTGGATACGCGTTTACTGAAGGAGATTCAACGTTATACTCGAATTCATATGTAAACACGATTAATAAGAACAATCTCATTACCGAAATTCATTTCAAAAATGAGCTCACTCATGAGAAAAACATTTTCTCCATGACCTACTCTGATTTTGACTTGCAAGGAAATCCACTCAAAGTGGAGATGGTTGATCAAAAAACAGGGCTTCTTGACAACCTTTCAATCCGAGAATTTCATTATTACAAATGATCAAGGTTTAGTCGATGAATAACATCGCGTAAACAACTACGATGAACACGCACATCACGTTCAAAATAAATCCAGTTTGAGCCATTTGCCTTATTTTTAGATCACTCCCAGAAAAGACAATTGCATTTGGCGGTGTTCCAATGGGGAGCATAAATGCACAACTTGCAGCGAGCGCAACCGGAATACATAAGGCCGTGATTGAGAGTCCAGCCCCAACAGCAAATGTTGCAATGACGGGTATAAAAACACTGACCAACGCTGTATTTGACATGAACTCAGTTCCAAAGACAGCGATTGTCACAATGACCAAGAGAAGAATCCCAATATTTAGATTATTGAAGTTATCAAACATGTTGGCTACTTCTGTGATCACACCATTGTTTTCAAGCATTTTTGCCATCGCTAACCCTCCACCAAAGAGCAATAATATTCCCCAAGGAAGCTTCTGTGTGTCGCCCCATTCAAGAATTGGTTTCTTTTCGGAACTTGGCATGATGAACATGATAATTGCTGCAAAAACAGCTACGTGCTCATCTCCATATTTGAATCCAGTGTATTTGATGATTAATGCTCGGAATGACCAGAGTAAAACAACAATTAAGAAAAGTGAAATGATCCGAATTTGATCTTTACTCCAGGGTTTCTTTTCGATTCCAACAGATATTTTATCACCATTGCTCTCTCCTCTAATTTTAAACAGAAAGAAGAAGTATAGTAGCGTAAGAAGAACAAAGGAAATCGGCATTCCAAACTTCATCCAGTCAACAAATGTGATTGTAATTCCTTGACTTTCGAATAAATATCCAGCCATGATACTGTTAGGAGGAGAACCTACAAGTGTTGCCATTCCACCGATACTTGCAGAGTATGCAATGGAAAGCAATAAAAAACGAGGGAAACGTGAATTCTCTTCGTGATCTAAATTTTTAATGACCGCCATGACCATTGGTAACATCATGAGAGTGGTTGCGGTGTTTGAAATCCACATGCTTAATATCGCTGTACTCAGCATGAACCCCAATAAAATTCTTGATTTTGAAGATCCAACCAATGTAATGATCGTATGCGCCAATTGCTTGTGCACGTCCCACTTCTCCATTGCTAAGGCGAGGATAAATCCACCTAAAAACAGAAATACAAACTTGTTCGAATAAGCTCCAGCGATGTCTTCTCCAGAAAGTAATTCCATCGGGACACCCAGTGCCAAAGGTAAAAGGGCAGTGACATACATTGGAATAACATCAAAAAACCAGAGAAAGACCATGAGTCCACCAAGTGCGGCTGCTCGCCACAACATATCATCGCCTTTCATTAGCAACAAGGTTGCAAATGAGATGATTCCAATAAGTAATAAGATTTGCTTCGTAGTAAGTTTCATAGCGGTAACGAAAAAGTCCCGATCCATCCATTTTAGGATAGGGATCGGGACATTAAAATATTAATTCAATCTGAGCTTAATTAGAAGAAATTTTAGCTTTCAAGGCATCCAAATCACTTTTCATTTTTAATTCAGCAGAAGAAGAATCCAATGCGTCATTGATTTCATCATCTAAAGAACGACTCTCTGAAGCCATATCACCGTAAGATTCAGCCAACGCTTCTTCTTGAGCAACTTTTTCTTTCATTTTCTCCAACATAGCAACCGTTGAATCAGAATCAATTCCAGCCAAATCTTTGTTGATTTCTTTTTGAGCTGCACTTACTTTCGCACGTGCTTTCAATGTTTTCAACTCATTTTCGTACTTAGAGATGTTCTTCTTCAGTCCGTCAATGTTTGATCCAAGCTTATCCGAACTTGATTCAAAGTATGTTTGGTTCTTACGAGCTAGAGCAGCATGCGCTTCATTCTCTTGTTTCTTTAACAGAGACTCAGCAGCCAAACGATCAGCATCAGCAGCATCCATTTCACCAGCAGCAGCTTTCTTCAAAAGTAACGTTGCTTTCGTTTCATAATCAGCAGCTTTCGCTTCATAATTCTCCACTTCGCCTTTTGATCTGATTCCCATCGCTTTTACTTCAGCCATAGCAACCAATGCTTTTTCCAAATTCACTTTCAAATCGCGAATTCCTTGCTCTGTCATTTTTACTGGATTTTCTAACTTATCCAATGCAGAATGCGCCTCCGCTTTACCAATTCTAAATAGTCGTTTTAACCAAGCCCACATAGTATCTTATTTTAGTAATGTTGTGTTTAATTTATGCTAAATCATTGATTTTATTCATAAATCCGATAGCATCTTCTTCAAGTTGAACACGCAATGCACGGAAACCTGCTTTGTCTTTCGTTGCACGAATCTTCGCCATCATCATTTCGTGGTATCCAACTGCTTCATCCATTAAAGCTTCTGCAGCGCCAGCATTTTTACCCATGCTAACCACGTGGAAATCACACTCATCCATGATGTCATACACCATTTCCTTAATAATCTTCTTAATTTCTCTTTTACTCGCCATGCTTACTTTTGGTTTGAGCGATAAATATAAGTAATAATTTCTCGATCGTCTGCTACTACACGAAGTTTCGACGACTTACGAGGCATTTCAGTTAATTGAATCAACTTAGATATCTCTTCGTTTGATCACCCAATAACTGACGAACACGAAAAGTGTAATGTAGACCATTGCAAACACCGCACTCCAGCCTTGTCCCATCATAAATTGTTCTGGGATATTTGCATTCTCCATTTCAGCCAGCATCGGAGGAACATAAGGGAACGGTATCAAATTACTGAATGTTGTGAGTGGAAAGAATTGCGAATATTCTTGCGCGGCAATAAAACCAATAATCCCCTCAATGAACGTTGAGAAGATGTACAAAATAATTGCCAACGCTTGCATTCGAACTATGTTAGCAAAGAAAAATGCAAATGCGAAATAGCCAAGAGTTGTAAGAAAGTAGGCGCCGATCTGTTCGAATCCATTAAATAATTGAGAGGCATCATCGCTATATATTAGACCGAAAATCAATCCAACCAAAGCCACATATAATGTAACCACAACAGCAAACAGAAGAACAATTCCAAATTTCGCAAGAATCACATCGCGTTTACTCAATCCATCAATCACATTCTGGCGTTGAGTTTTGTACTTAATTTCGTTGGATGTAAAGACCATGATAATCACACCAACCAATAAATTAAACCAAGAGGCAATATATGCAACGTAGTTATAGCATTCTGGGAATTGATACATCGATTCTGGCAATGTAAAAGGACCAATTTTTATATATGATAAGCCAAAATAAATTAGCGGGATGGTTATAGCATAAATGATCAAAATTACCTTCATGGTAACCAATCTTCTTAGCTTCATCCATTCAATAGCAATTAGATTCTTCATGATTTCTTGATAATTTCTAAAAATTGATTTTCTAAACTTTCGTTGAACACACTTAATTCGTTCAAGATGATTCCTTTTTCATAGAAGAATTGGTTCATCTTCTCAGCTGTTGTTTCCTTTGTACAACGTAGAATCAGCGTTTCTTCCTCTTCTTTGTAGATTGAAAAATCTTCTTGAGCTGACACAATCGTTTTCACTTTAGACATGTCCCCTGCTCCAACTTTGATCAATCGGACGTCTTGATTTCCGATTAAGTGATCTATCGTTGATACTTGAAGTAACTTTCCTTTTCTTAGGATTGCACAATGGGTACAAATTTTCTGAATTTCATCAAGGATGTGCGATGCAATTATGATTGTTTTACCGCTTTTTCCAATTCGTATAATCAATTCACGAATCTCCGCGATCCCTTGTGGATCAAGCCCATTCGTTGGTTCATCTAACACTAACACCTCTGGATCACCTAGCAAAGTTGATCCAATGGCCAAACGTTGTTTCATTCCAAGAGAATAGGTTCTAAATTTAGAATCTCTTCGATCATACAAACCGACAGTTTTCAAAACACTTTCGATTGCTGCGTCTGGTGAATCTACCCCTTTGATTTTTGCAACTATTTCTAAGTTCTGTTTAGCAGTTAGATATGGGTAAAAATTTGGTGTTTCAAGAAGTGAACCAATTCGTTTACGGTTTTCGTCATTTTGTCCGTTCTCGAACCATGAAAAATCTCCACCTGAAGGCCGAATAACCCCCATCAACATTCCTAAAGTGGTTGTCTTTCCACTCCCGTTTGGTCCAAGAAGTCCAAAAACCATTTGCCGCTCGACATCAAAACTGATATCATTAACGGCAGCAAAGCTCTTGTAGTTCTTCGATAAACTTTTGATACTTAATACTTTTTCACCCACAGTTGTAATTTTCGTCCAAGATAGTACTGTGAAAGGAGTTTGTCAAGGAAAAAGGATGAGCGGTTTTTAAAGTTGACTGAGGATCATTGACAAGGGACAATCAAAATCAGATTCGTCCTATCATATTCGTCAAAACACGTATTTCTACCTATTAAAGAACAAGTTAATTGAAGTAAGTTTGTAAGGGAAAGAAAGCATTCTAACTCTAACTTTTATAGTTCTAGTTGCTCGTTTTCTTTACAAGTGGTCTTGTCATAAGAACACTCGATTTTTGGTTTGAAAAAAGCCCTAACATCCCGATAGCTATCGGGATCGTTAGGGCTTTATAAGTTTGACAAATCGTTGATCTTTCAAGTAGAAAACTTCAAATATGTCCTTAGATTTCTACTTTCACAAACTAGATATGTCCTTTTAGAAACTAGAAAAAAATAACAGGATGTGATTAATTAGGTTTATCGTAAAAAATAATCTAATCATGAAAAACATCAAACAATTCACATTGTTAACGGCGTTATCCATAGCGCTCTTCAGTTGTAAAAAAGAAGCAGTAGACATTGTCATTCAAGAAGAATCTCGTGTTCAAGTCACACACCATTATATATATGGTGATCAAGAATCTACAGTAGTATATGGATTCAATGAAGACCACAAAGTAGTCTCGAGTACAGGAGATATTGCTAGCAGAGAAGCCATTCTTTCTAAAGAAAAAAAGAATGAGGGACGTACGATGCTTGTTGAACACGTAAACGACGATGGAACAGAATTTACGATTCATTTCTTTGATTCTTATGATGAAATGAATACGTATCAAGGAATCAAAGTCCCAACGACACAGGATGAAGACATGGATTTAGCAAAGTACAATCCTTGTTACAATAACGGATGGGGAGGAAATGCATCATTCAGATTTTACAAGCACACAGATTACAGTAGTGAAGTAAGCAACTTAACACGATTAAATCACGCGTTCTTTCAAATTCATTATTTGAATAGTAATGAGAACGATCAAATTTCTTCTCTATCAATTAGTAATGGATCTGTAGACTTGTTCGAACATGGGTGCTTTTATGGAACTCAAATTCGATTCTTACATAGTATCCCGAATTTGCACTATTTCTTTGCAGCCACAGTCGCTGTGAATACCCCAAACGATCCAGTAGATTATATAGGATCTAAACCAACAGTATTTTTTCCAGCGAATAAAAACTTTGGAGATGTTGCATCATCAATAAAAGGATGGTCAATCTAGTTTAAGAAGGCATAAATTATATAAATCTTCAAGGGAGCGATTCTCTTGAAGATATTTTTACCAAAAACGCCCCGACATCCATGTAACTGGATCGTCGGGGCGTTTGAATATTGAGAAGATTCTCTATTCGAGAAATCTATGCTTCTTTTGTTTCTGGTTTTGGCAAAAGAACTTTACGTGAAAGTTTCCACTTACGCGTTTTTGGATCTTTTCCAACTACTTTGAATTTCACAACATCTCCTTCTTTACAAACTTCCTCCATCTTCGTGATGCGTTCGTGTGCAAATTCTGAAATGTGGATCAATCCATCAGTACCAGGTACGATTTCAACGAAAACTCCGTACGCTTGAAGCGACTTGATTTTCCCTTCGTATTCTGCACCTTCATCAACTGTTGGTGGGAATGCGATTTGTTTGATCATTTTCACTGCAGTAGACATGTCATCTGCATTGTTAGACATAATCTGAACCTTACCTTCACCTGATTCCAATTCTTCAATTGTGATGTTCGTGTTGGTATCTTTCTGCATTTGCTGAATGATTTTCCCTCCAGGTCCGATGATTGCTCCAATCATATCGTTTGGCACTACGAATGCTTCGATACGTGGAGTTTGTGGTTTCAATTCTGGATTTGGTACAGCGATTGTTTCAAGAATCTTATCCAAGATATGTAAACGTCCTTCTTTCGCTTGCATCAATGCTTTTGTCAAAACTTCATAAGGAAGTCCGTCTACCTTAATATCCATTTGACAAGCAGTAATTCCTGCTGCAGTTCCTGTAATCTTGAAATCCATATCTCCAAGGTGATCTTCATCTCCTAAGATATCAGACAATACTGCAAATTTATCCCCTTCTGCAACAAGTCCCATTGCGATTCCTGATACTGGAGCGGTAATTTGTATACCACCATCCATTAATGCTAAAGTTCCAGCACAAACAGTTGCCATTGAAGACGAACCATTTGATTCTAAAATCTCAGACACCAAACGAATTGTGTATGAATTATCTTTTGGAAGAACTGGTTTCAATGCTCTAAGAGCTAAGTTACCATGTCCAATCTCACGACGAGATGTTCCTCTTAACATGCGAGCTTCACCCGTTGAGAATGGAGGGAAATTGTAGTGTAACATAAATGGAACGTTTCCAGAGAATGTTACATCATCAATTCGTTGCTCATCCATCTTACCACCTAAAGTAAGTGTCATCAAAGCTTGAGTTTCACCACGAGTAAACACAGCAGAACCGTGTGCTCTTGGCAAGTAATCAACTTCTGACCAGATTGGACGAACTTCGTCAAACTTACGTCCATCCAAACGGATGTTGTCGTTCAACATTGTATCTCTAACTGCTTTCTTCATTGCAGCTTTGTAGTATACAGAAATGTATTTTTCTTCTACTGCTAACTCCTCTTCAGAAAGGGATGCGATATAATCTTCTTTTACTGCTGCGAATAATTCAGCTCTTTTATCTTTAGAAGCTAAACCTTGTACTGCAACTGCTCTACATTTGTCGTAACAACCTTCCATTACTTTCGCACGAACCTCATCGTTGTGATCTTCGTGAGAGTATTCTCTTTTTGGAGAAGTACCTGGAATCTCTGCAGCCAAATCTAATTGGAACTGACATTGCAATTTAATTGACTCATGAGCAATCTTGATGATTTCCACCATTTCTTCCTCTTGAATCTCAAGCATTTCACCTTCTACCATTACGATATTGTCAATCGTACCAGCGATCATACAATCGATGTCAGATGCTGCCATTTCCTCCAATGTTGGATTAATGATAAACTCTCCATCAATTCTACCTACACGTACTTCAGACATTGGTCCGTTGAACGGGATATCTGAAACTGCGATTGCTGAAGATGCAGCAAATCCAACTAATGCGTCAGGGCTGTTTATTCCATCATAAGCAATCAATTGCATCATACATTGAACCTCAGCGTGGAAATCATCTGGGAACAATGGACGTAATGCGCGATCGACAATTCTCATCACTAAGATCTCTCTTTCTGATGGACGTGCCTCTCTTCTGAAAAAACCACCTGGGATTCTTCCGTCAGCAGCAAATTTTTCTTTGTAATCTACCGTTAATGGTAGAAAATCCACCCCTTCTCGGGCAGTTTTACCTGCAACCACTGTTGCAAGAATCATAGTGTCGCCCATTCGTAACACTACGGCTCCGTCAGCTTGTTTCGCTAACTTTCCAGTCTCGATGGAGATTTCCTTTCCTCCGATAGTGATGGACTTTGTTATTCCTATATTCATATTAATTTATTTACAATTTTCAATTAACACCATCTTTTTACAAAGAAGGGACAGTCGAATCGAATTCGAATGCCCCCACTAATAAAGTATGATACGTGTAAATGATCTTAACGACGAAGTCCAAGTTCTTTTACAATCGCACGATATCTTGAAATTTCTGTTGACTTCAAGTAATCAAGCAAGCTACGACGCTTACCAACTAACAATTGAAGAGCACGTTGCGTTGCGAAATCCTTACGATTCTTTTTTAAGTGTCCTGTAAGGTGCGTAATGCGGTAAGTAAACAAAGCGATTTGTCCTTCTGATGAACCTGTATCGATGTCTGATTTCCCGTGCTTTGCGAAAATTTCTTTTTTCTTTTCTGGTGCTAAATACATTCCAATATCTATTTAATGATTTTTATGTATGTCGAATTTCGACGTGGCAAAGATACTGTTATTATTGATAAACCAAGGCTTAGTTCGACATATTCACATTTATTCGTTATTCAAACTACCATGGACTTATTTAGAAATGGTCAAAAAGGAATGTTCAATAGACAACAACCTTGTATAGAACTACTTTAGGTTGAAAAGAGTTTGTTGACATGTATAGAATGTAAAAATTTTCCTCTAAAAAAAGATTCTAATCACAAGCATTCATCTACTTTTACAATCCTGATAATCAGATTATCAAAAATGAGCGTACAACATCGTTGAGGCTTCGGGAATTTAGAAACCACTAAAAAAAAGCAATAATTTAATTCAAAAATAACCATTAACAATTTCACAAATGAAGAAAATATTAATCCTATTTACTCTAGCAATCTCTGCGCTAACTTCATACTCGCAGATTCAAACCACAACGAATTCTACTCCATCCTCCTGTAATGG
>NVXP01000165.1 GCA_002733985.1 Fluviicola sp.
GTCTAGTTTACTTATATACATCTCTGTTTGAAAAGGATTTGAAAGATCCAGGTTAAAGACGCCTGGTCCAGGATCAAAATCAACCATTCCACCAATTGTTCCTGTGGTATATACATTGCTGTTTTCGTCTACTGCTATTGCGTAACCAATTCCTCCTTGCTGTCCACCAAGTTGTTTGACCCAAATGAAATCACCATCAGTGTCGAACTTGCTGACAAAAATATCAGTGGCTTGAACAACCGTGAGGTTGAAGTTGGACGTATCGGGATCAAAATCAACCGTACCATCAAAATACCCAGTTAGATAAAAGTTGTCCATGGCGTCAATAGCAATGGAATACGCATTGGTAGGGGATGGTGTTGCTAATGGGGTCGGGGATATTCCGCTTATTTGTTTCGCCCAGATGAAGTTACCGTCCTCATCCAATTTTTGGATAAAGATGTCTCTATCCCAATTACTTGACATTAAATCAAACGTCCCGGCTCCTGGATTAAAATCAACTTGTCCTGAGAAAGATCCTACAGCGTATATATTTCCAGCAGCATCCAATGCAACAGCATTGCTTTTAACAAAAGCGCTATCTCCATACTGTTTCGCCCAGAGAAAATTACCAGTTGAATCTAGTTTACAGATAAAGGCATCTTCCTCTCCAACAGAAGTAAGATTGAAACTACCAGTTCCAGGGTCAAAATCAACGGTGCCTCTAAAGGAGCCAATTGTATATACATTACTGTTGTTGTCTACGGCTATTGAAGTTCCTTCATCCCAACCAGTACCTCCTATTTGTTTTGCCCACTCGAAAGTTTGCCCATAGGAATTTATTCCTATCACTATAAAAAGCAATGCACTGAGAATTGATGAATAACCAGTTTCTATGTGTGTTTTCTTGTTTTTCATTTTTATTGAATTCAAGTATGTATATCTATCAAAAAGATAGAGCCTATTCGTTATCAATTATCAATTTATCTGCTGCAATAATTATATTGTTCTCCGTCAACTTAAAGAAATAGATTCCGCTAGGTAAGTTGCTACGAGATAGTTGAATTTCCTGTCCCGAAATATTTTCTACTTGTTTGACCAATTGTCCATACGTATTGAAAAGAGTCAATTCTGCGTTATCAACTGGCGTACTTAATTCAATTGTAGTGGAAGCATTAAATGGATTAGGGTATACTTTACTATTTCCTTGGATCAAGAAATCTTCTACTAATCCTGTGCTTGCGTCTCCATTATACCGTGTTAGCGCAAAGTGAAGGGTAGAGTCAATATAAACATATCCGCCTAGTATAATTTTGCCGTTGCTATCAATGCCCATCGACTCCGCTATGCTATAAGAAATTCCGATAGGAGTAACTGTTTTTCCACCTGTCCCAAAGGCAGTATCCAAGGTTCCGTCAGTAGTATATCTCACTAACGCAAAATCAAAGATGTTGGTGCCATTTTTAGACTTTCCAGCCAATATGATTTTCCCATCATTCTGAATAAAAATGGAATTACCTTGGCTGGAAGTTCCAACAGGGGTCGTAATTGTTCCGCCAATGCCAAAGGTGTTATCCAAGGTTCCATCGGTATTGTATCTCGCCAAAGCAAACACAAAACCAATGCCGTTTGTATAACCATAACCTCCAAGTACAATTTTATCATCGTCCTGAATAGCCATTGAATGACCTTTACTAGAGCTTCCGATACTCGTAATTACTTTTCCATTTGTACCGAAGGTGGAATCCAAGGTGCCATCTGAATTATATCGTTCCATAGCAAAAGAAAAATCATAAAATCCTCCCAGTACTATTTTCCCATTGCTTTGAACTTTCATTGAGTGACACTCTCCAATGCTACCAACAACTATTCCTCCAGAACCAAATGCTGTATCTAAACTTCCATCGCTATTGTATCTAATTAATACAAAATGCCTTAGGTCAGGTCCATTACTTGCTGCATATCCTCCGAGTAGAATTTTCCCATCAGTCTGAATGGCAACAGATTTACATACATCGCTATAATGATCTGGTACGTCAGTAATTACTATTCCACCTGAACCAAATGTAGTATCCAAACTTCCATCACTATTGTATCGAGCTAAATTTATATACCAATTTTCATGTCCTCCGAGTAGAATTTTCCCATCGCTTTGAATTGCTACAGAATGGCCCTGGCTACGATTTCCGATGGGTGTAGTTACTTTTCCTCCTGTGCCAAAAGAGTTATCCAATGTCCCATCATTGTTGTATCGAATTAATGCGAAATCAGAGGTGGTATAGGTGGTGTGCGTATATCCACCAAGAACAATTTTGTCATCATCCTGAACAGCCATTGAATTGCCACGATCTATAAAAGTTCCAAGTGTTGTAATTACTTTCCCATTGGTACCAAAGGTATTATCCAATGATCCTATTTGAGCAAAGGAGTTTATTCCTGTCACAATAAAAAGCAGTGCACTGAGAATTGATATGGAACTAGTTTCTAGGTGTATTTTCTTGTTTTTCATTTTTTTTGAATTCAAGTATGTGTATCTCTCAAAAAGAAAGAGCCTATTTGTTACTAATGATCAATTTATCTGCTGCAATAATTTTATTGTTCTCGGTCAACTTAAAGAAATAGATTCCGCTTGGTAAGTTGCTACGAGATAGTTGAATTTCCTGTCCCGAAATATTTTCTACTTGTTTAACCAATTGTCCATAAGTATTGAAAACAGTCAATTCTGCGTTATCAACTGGCGTACTTAATTCAATTGTAGTTGAAGCGTTAAATGGATTAGGGTATACTTTATTATTTCCTTGTATCAAGAAATCTTCTCCAAGTCCAACACTTGCATCTCCATTATACCGTGTTAGCGCAAAGTGAATGGTAGAGTCAATGTGAACATATCCACCTAGTATAATTTTGTCGTTGCTATCAATGCCAATCGACTCAGCTGTGCTATATGAAATTCCGATAGGAGTAACCGTTTTTCCACCTGTCCCAAAGGCGGTGTCTATGGTTCCATCAGTATTATATCTCACCATCGTAAAATTATTGTTGTTCGTACCATTATAAGAGCGTCCAGCCAATATGATTTTCCCATCATTCTGAATTCTAAGCGAACGACCTTTACTGGTAGTTCCGATAGTGGTCATAATTGTGCCGTCAACGCCAAAGGTATTATCCAACGTACCATCGCTATTGTATCTTGCTAAAGTAAAGACAGGGGCAGGAGTGTTTAACATACGATACCCCCCAAGAACAATTTTATTATCGCTCTGAATAGCCATTGAATTGCCTTCGCCATGAAGAATTCCGAGAGGGGTAATTACTTTTCCATTTGTACCGAAGGTCGTATCCAAAGTGCCATCCGAATTGTATCGTTCCATAGCAAAATACAATTCAGAAGTTCCTGCGAGCACTATTTTCCCGTTGGTTTGAATTTTCATTGATTGACACTCTCCAATGCTACCAACAATTATTCCTCCTAGACCAAATGCAGTATCTAAACTTCCATCGCTATTGTATCTAATTAGCACAAAATGCCTTTGGTCAGGTCCACCACTTGTTGCATATCCTCCGAGTAGAATTTTCCCATCTGTCTGAATAGCAACTGATTTACATTCATCACTATAATGACCTGGTACGTCAGTAATTACTGTTCCACCTGAACCGAATGTAGAATCCAAACTCCCGTCACTATTGTATCTAGCTAAATTTATATTATACTGGTCATGCCCTCCGAGTAGAATTTTCCCATCGTTTTGAATTGCTACAGAATGGCCCTGACTTTGATATCCGATGGGTGTAGTTACTTTTCCTCCTGTGCCAAAAGAGTTATCCATTGTTCCATCATTATTGTATCGTACTAATGCGAAATCAGAAGTGGTATAGGTGGTGTGCGTATATCCACCAAGAACAATTTTGTCATCATCCTGAATAACCATTGAATTACCTTTGTCAACAAAAGTTCCGAGAGTGGTAATTACTTTTCCATTGGTACCAAAGGAATTGTCTAATGTGCCTGTTTGAGCAAAGGTAGTTGGTAAACAGTAAGCAATAAATACGCTAAAAAGGAACCGAGCAAAAAGCGTGTTGAATGTAAATAACTTAGCCATAATTTTTTTTATTGATGTGTGATTGTTAATTCAATTGATATGAGGTGTAGTTTGGATAGTAACAATCGTTGTTCTTTTGGCTGAGGTAATAAAGAAATGGGCCTGAAAATTATACTCCAAGCCCATTTTATAGTTTCTAATTATTCTTGAATGATTAGTCGTTTAGTTATTGTGTTATTCATTTGTTCGATCTTAACAAGGTATCCACCTGCTTGAAGATTCGAAACATCAATTGTAGTTGTGTTAGAATGAACAGCTACTAGTTTTCCTGCTAATGTGTAAATAGAGATAGTAGAATTCCCGTTTACACCTAGAAGTTGAATGGTTGAAATCGCTGGATTTGGGAACATTGTAATCGATTCAGAGTTGTTGATTTCATTTAAACCAACAGAACACTGAGTAAATGTAATTGTATCAAAAGACTCACATCCATTTGAATCAGTTACCGTTACCGAATAATCTCCAATTGCTTGGACCATAAATGTTGCATCCGTAGATCCATCTTGCCATTCGTAGGTAGCCATTGTCGTAGTAACATCTAGTAGAATTGTATCTCCAGGGCAGATAGTTGTATCAGCTCCAAGGTTAACAGGATTTGGAATAAAAACTTCAATAGTCAATTCCATAGAGTCAGCACAGCTTCCGTCATTTGCAACTAGTTTGATTGTATGCATTCCTGCAGTCACTGGTGAAATATCAGTATCGGTACTATTTGTTAGAAATGTTCCATCAACATACCACGTGTAATCTGTTGCCGCAGTACTGCTATTAGTTGTCCAAACCGAGTCAGGAGAACAAGTCGTTAATGAGGATAAAGCGAAATCAGCAATGACTGGACAACAAGAAGTGACATCAAAAGTTCCGGTATCAGTGTCGCTAGGATTCCCATCAACAAATGTGGCTGTATTTACAGTATATGTTCCAGCTGGTAATACTCCAAGATCCATATCCTCAGTATATGGAGTTAATCCTGGTAGTGGAATAAATCCAGTGAAGTAGTTCATTTCAATGGTAACATTAAAACCTACGACATTAATTGTAGGTCCAGAATATCCATAATTCGTATTGGCCATCACTCCAGAAACAGTGTAAAAAGTATTTGTACAAGACGTGGCTGGAGGGTTCGTTACATCGGTATTATCGATTGTAACGGGTACTGAACCTTGTGCATTGAGTGAGTTTGTAATTGCTACTGCGGAAAGCACTACCGTAGTGAGTATTGATTTTAACATATTCTTTATTTTATGATTTTCTGTAATTAATATTCTTTTTTGTAAAAGTCAACCTTCTTGGGCATAACATGCAAAATATGGGTGTGACAAACCTATGACGAACCCAATATTAACGGTTATTGTGAAAAATGAACATAGGACAAGCTTGTAGAAAGACTCTTCACTTCATTGGCCGGAACGTCCTTATAAATGGACAATTTTTCAAGTTGAGTTCTTGCTGATAATTACAGAAAAGGAAAAGTGTCGATTGGAGATGAGGAGAAAGAGAGTAGAGACACTTACTTGTTTGGTCCGAATAAAATTGCTTTCATCCTGCCTGAAAATGAAAATAATTTCTGTGTAATCCAGGTTACAGTAGATATAGAATTTATCCAAAAGTTAATAATAACAAAAAAGAATACCTTATCAACATAGGTCGATTTTCCCACGATACCTTCTGTCTATTTTTGTCTTCAATTATTAAAAACAGAAACATGAAAAATAGTATCGTAACTATAGGATTGAGCTGTTCAGGCACAATTGCTAAAAAAAGAGGATCTAATGTTAATTCGATGGGGCCTGGTCCACCGCGACTTTTAACAGCTCTTAACTTCCAATAATATAATTTGATTTAGACAAAACAAAATTCACGTATGAAAATAAAAACAATAGTAATTTGTATGCTTGCGGGCGTATTTATCAGCACACTTTCTAGCTGCAAAAAGGAAGATCTTGGTGCCAATGCTTATGCCCTTGATATGGCACACCTATCCGCTAAATGGAAGGTTCAAGAAGCAAATAAAAACAGTACTGGACTAGTGTCAGATAATGGGGAAGATGTAACGTATGATTGGACCAATTGGAATATTGAATTTTGGGACAATAATGCATACAAAATAATTGAATACAGCCCCGATTCCACTAGTGCAGTAATTGAATCTGGAAGTTGGCAAATTGATCTTGAAGGTTTGATGTTGTTGAGAGGTACAAGCAGCTTAATTGATTTCGGAACAGGAATTATTATTGATGAGGGTGAGACTGAAAGGTACTGGGTAAATAAAAAGAATGAAGTCAATGAGGTTTGGGTTTGGATAGAAAACTCCTACTATGGATCAACGGGCGTTTTCTTAAAGATGGTTCCATAACATCATCCGATTAGAATGCACTTATTGACAAAGTGATATGCTATTAAACTGTCGAATGGTATAAAAGACAGAAATTAAGATCTTAATCAAAAAAAGCGAAGTACAACGAAATGGAGTGTGGGTTGGGTTAGAGTTAATAGAAAATAAATATACTTCTCAACATAGGTTGATTCCTGATCGAAACACTCTCTCTATTTTTGTGCCAAATTATTAGAAACAAATCAATGAAAAGAAGAACAATAGTAGTGTTTTCACTATTAAGTACTTTGTCTGCCACAGCGCAGGAAGTCGTGTCCAGTCAAGGAGAGTCGTATTCAAATGTGACTGGAAGTATCGACTTTACGATAGGTGAAGTAGTGATAAACACTGAAACCAGTGGAGCTGGTGAGATTACACAAGGTTTTCATCAAACAAATTGGAACATCTTAAGTGTCGAAGATCATGCTCCGAGCTATGAAGTAACGATTTTCCCAAACCCATTGGAAGATGTATTGAGCATTGAGACAAGTAAGTTCGATAATGTAACATATACTCTCTATGATGCCCAAGGAAAAATGGTGATGCAGAACAAACTTTCCGCCGAGCAAACACCTATTCAAGTTGGTCAATTGGTTCAAGGAGCTTATACCTTAGAACTTAATTACAATCAAACAAATCAAAATTCGCTAAGCTCGCCGAAGCGGAAAATTTATAAACTGGTTAAAATACACTAGTCAAAACAATTATGAAAAATATACTATTATCACTCGTTGCGGTTGCAACAATAGCACTTAGCTCTTTTGGACAATCTCCCGAAGGATTCAACTACCAAGCAGTCATAAGAGATGCTGGAAGCGTAATCTTGAGTAATCAAGCAGTTGGAATGCGTTTAACGATCCAACAAGGCTCAATCGGTGGAACAGCAGTTTATACAGAAAGTTTCGCTGCAAACACAAATGCTCATGGACTGGTAAACCTAGGAATAGGATCAGGAACAACGGCAGATGATTTTACAATAATTGACTGGGCGAATGGACCTTACTTTATGGAGACGGCTGTAGATATTACTGGCGGAGTCGTTTATGTTGTAATGGGAACAAGCCAATTAATGAGTGTACCGTATGCTTTGTACGCCAAAACTTCAGGAAATGGACCACAAGGAATTCAAGGTGTCGCAGGGAATGATGGCGCTGACGGAATAGACGGAACCAATGGATTACAAGGAATTCAGGGTCTAGCAGGAAATGATGGCGTAGATGGTACCAATGGATTACAAGGAGTTCAGGGTCTAGCTGGAAATGATGGAACAAATGGATTACAAGGAGTTCAGGGTACACCGGGAAATGATGGTGTAAATGGAACAAATGGATCAAACGGATTACCGGGTGTGCCAGGTATTCAAGGCATAGCTGGACCACAAGGAATTCAAGGTGTTCCAGGATTGGATGGAGCAGGTGCATTAAATTGTACTTACTCTATCGGAGACTTTGTTCCAGCTTTAGGCGGGTATGTTTTCTATTTAGATGGCACAGGATGTCATGGACTTGTTGCTGATGCTAATGATTTAGGTCTTTTAGCTTGGGATAATGCTTCGTTTCTAGCGTCTGGGACTGGTGACTGGGTTTATGCTGGTGAGAATAATACAGCCAAGATTGTAGCTACTTATGGGCCAAATGCTCCGGCTGCCACCGCTTGTGCAAATTCAGTGTTAGCTGGTTTTTCTGATTGGTATTTGCCTGCAAAAATCGAGTTAAATATGATGTACTTGAATCTTAAATTTGAGGGGATTGGTGGTTTCGCTGATACCTTCTATTGGAGTTCATCCGAGTTTAGTGATAGCGCTGTGTTGAGTATGAATTTTGACAATGGCATGCCAGTCTCTTTGGGTAAGAACCTTGCCTTTTTTGTACGTGCAATTCGAGCATTTTAAGACTACTTCATTGTAATCTTTTCTCAAGTAAAAGGGCATATGTTGATAAATGGATTTAGAGTTCAGTTGGAAATTCTCGAAGGATTTTCAACTGAATTTTAACTACTTAATCCCAAATAAGAGTAGGAAGATTTAATCACAAAGACGCAAGTACCTTTAAAATGTGCTTGCGCTATAGCTGTTTTGTAAGAAATGGATACAGTTCAGTAAGGTATCGCATTAAAAAAACCTACCAAGGAATACTGTAATTGCCCATAAACAGGAACGTTTAGGGAATGAAAATGGGTTAACAGGAGCTCAAGATGATTGTTGGGCGATTTCTATTCTTGGCTGCTCTTCCTTTTCTCACCTAACAATGAATCAACACCCCATTTGTAAGTTGGTACCGATGCCAATAGGAAAGCTCCTGCTGCTCCAACCCATACAGAATAGGTAAATGTTGGATGTATTCCAAAAGCAAAAACCATAGGGATTCCAAAAAGGGTGAGGAGAATGCCAGTACCAAATGCTATTTGTCGGGTTTTGAAACCAATGATTAAAAGTACTCCGAATAAAATTTCCAATATTGTTGCAACAATGGCTAAAAACGATCCAATTGCTGGAGAGGCATAAAAATTAATGGTATTGGAATAGGCCAAGAAATTTTCCCAATTACCCCAAGATACATTTTCAGTTCCAGGAGGCCCCCAAATACCAAAACGATCCATTACTGCAGAAAAAAATGCTGTTGCAATTGCTACCCTCAAGAATGCTTGACTGAAGTGCCCGACTTTTGTGTTAAGAGCTGTATTCATACCTCGTTGTTTAAATGATTATTCTATCCCACGAACTACTTCGTAGTGGACTTGTTTATGTCATGTAAACCTAGTGGTAGTAGAGGAATGAAAAGTTAAGATGTCTTAAGAAATGAAACTATTATTTTCTAATTCCACTCAAGTATTCAGGCGTCATTTCTAAGTAGGACGCGATCATGTATTGAGGAACACGTTGAACAAACTCAGGGTTCTGATTCAAGAAAAGTTCATAGATATCTTTATTTTTCATGCGTAGATACACATCGTTTTTTCGTTGAATAGCAATCAATGTTTTTTCGGTAATAATTCTAAACAGCCTTTCGAGTTTTGGGATTTCTAGAAATAATAGCTCTAATTCTGTTTTACTGATCTTTAATAAAGTCGTTTTTTCTAAGGTTTGAATCGAAGTAGTGGAAGGAGTTTCATTGACAAAACTTTCCAGATCAGTGATCCACCAGTTTTCAATGGCAAACTGTGTGATTTTTTCATTTCCATTATTGTCAATGTAAAAGGTACGAACCAAGCCTTTTAGAATGAAATATCGGTGTGTACAGGATTGGCCTTCTTGAAATAAGAACTCTTTTTTAGTGTAATCACTGACAATTAATTTTGAATAGAATGCATCAATTTCAGTATCACTAAACTCAACA
>NVXP01000166.1 GCA_002733985.1 Fluviicola sp.
GGTCTAGCTCCTCGCCTCGACTTGCGTTTTATTGCAGGCTATTCAAAACCGGATTATTTCTTTTGGATTGTGAGTGATTTTGATGTGAAATCCATTCGGTTTAGGGAAATGCGCTACATTCAGACTTTCTACATGCTGAAAGTCGTTGCTGGAATTCGATTGAAGGAAAAGGACAAGAAAAAGAATTAGCGTTGAATTGCCCATCCAGCAAGTCCCGCATTGACAAACCCGAGGTATAGAGATGGACGCAATTTTAAGTAACCCAATTTCACATTCCCATCGTTAGTGATAAATTTGATTGGAATCCATGAAACTTGATAGTTTGGAATTATTCCACGATTAAACTCCTGAATATCTGAAATATCGTGGCTATAACCATTTTGATCGCTTCCAAAATAATAGGTGGTCGTACTTTTGTAATGATCTCGTATCACTTGCGGGCTTGATACCCATCTCGAATCATTTGCCCAGACTGTTGTCGTGCTGTCTTGACTAGAACAATAAAAATTTGTGTTTGTTTGAGTAAGAATCGAACCAGTGACTGAATATGAAGATACAAGTTGGTAATCCTGAATGCTAGTCCCACTAGTGTCCACTGAGGAGAGCTGAAAAGTACTGTCTATCCTTGAGTCGCTCAGTATATAGGTGTTTTGGTTCAGAGGTGTAAGTGTCAGATTTGACGAAGCCGTCGAAGTTTGACAAAACCAATCTTGGTCGGAATTCCCATCAATTCTAAGATCTCCGATTCCGTCACAATTCAAATCGAAAACCATTCCGTTCACATCATCACTCACATTGAGCTCAAGGAAATATAGGTCCGAATTATTGGTCTGTGCAAGATCTAATTGAGAAAAAGAGGTGTTTGTTGAGCTAAAAGCGCAACTTGAGAAGGAAGAATTTCCATTGGGTTCAACTTTGTCCTTGTTGCACGAAGTCAAAAGAGTAAGAAAAAGGATAAAATAGAACTGTTTCATAGTACGAGGTTGTAGTAAGAACGTTCCTATTCAAACAAAGGTTGGAAGTTATTACTTTGAACTATTTCTAATCAAACAAATTGACTTTCCTTGACGGGAATTAACCAACTAGAATTGAAATCGCCCAAATTTGTCACCAATGGATTGTAGATTTTAGAATCTGGGTGGTTCCCAATATCTGAGAAGTGAATTTGCTCTTTCTCCCCTTCATTATCAATCAAGACATGCATTCGATCAAAGAAATCAAGGTTTAATTCCTTACCAATAGCTTTCATGAACTGCACCGAAGTATCGATTGAACATCCAGAAGCCATTGATTGCGCTTCATCTACGGCAAGTACAACGAACCAATTTTCGAATATTTCTGCCCCACCGAACAATTGATTTCCGTGAGAAGCCCATTGCGGGATGAAAACATTCAATTCTTCACGAATAAACGCTTGTTCTGATTGCGTCAGTTCACGATTGGATTTATAGATCCAAATTTTTGAGGTCGGAGATAAGTTTGAAATGCTCATATTACAAGTCTGCTGCGTTTGCAATTAATTCAGCGACATCCAAGACTTCAACTTCGTTTTCCTTGTTGAAGCTTTTCAAGCCATCTGTCATCATTGTATTACAGAAAGGACAACCTGTTGCAATAATATCTGCGTTTGTTTCCAAGGCTTCTTCTGTGCGTTCCACATTGATTTCCTTGTCTCCTTTTTCTGCTTCCTTGAACATTTGAGCACCACCAGCACCACAACACAATCCTTTCGTCTTGCATCGTTTCATTTCAACGAGTTCACCATCTAATTTCTTGATCAACTCACGTGGAGCATCGTATACATCATTCGCTCGGCCCAGGTAACATGGATCATGGAAAGTAATTTTCTTTCCTTTGTATGTTCCGCCACCTTTTAATGCCAACTGCCCTTGATTGATTAGCTCTTGGATCAATTGTGTGTGATGGATTACTTCGTAATTACCACCGAGTTCAGGATATTCGTTTTTTAAGGTATTGAAGCAATGAGGACAAGCCGTAACGATCTTTTTAACATCATATCCTTCAAGGATTTGAATATTCATCATTGCTTGCATCTGGAAAGTGAATTCATTTCCAGCGCGTTTTGCAGGATCTCCTGAGCAGTTTTCCTCTGCTCCGAGTACTGCAAAATTCACCTTGCATTCATTCAAAATCTTCACCAATGCTTTTGTAATCTTCTTAGCTCGATCATCAAAACTTCCAGAACATCCGACCCAAAATAAAATTTCAGGTGATTCTCCTTTCGCCATCATTTCGGCCATTGTTGGTACGTGCAAACTCATATCTTATTCTTCAAAAACTTGAATACTTACTTCTTTTTCTACCAAATGAGTGAACTTCCCTTCGTAACGGGTTGCTCTCACCATATGGTTATCGATCCAATGATAGTTTCCTCCTCTAGGTTTCCCCATCACTAATCCGTGATATTTGAATCCATGCTTTTTCAACCATGTTTCCGTTACATCGCGTGTATCTTCAGTACGCGATGTGAAAAACGTAATGATGTGACCATCGTCATACCATTCGTTCAATGTTTTCAATGCATCAGGAAATGGCTCACAAGTAACCATTCTTTCTGGTTCTTCATTTGGAACATCTTCTGTGACCGTGCCATCAATATCAATCAAATAATTTTTAATGTGCGCAGGAAGAATAGGAGAAATTGTCTCTCCATCCACTTGTGCTGCAATCAACTTATCTTCTTGGTTTTCCATCTAGGCTTCGTCTTTCCAGTTCAATCGATCAGCAGGACTAAATTGCCAAGGTGCTCCATTGTTTTCAATGTTCGTGAGCATTCCTGCTAATTCAGTAGGCATTTTCGATTCTTCCATGACTAAATATCGACGTAAATCAACGATAATGGCCAATGGATCAATATTTACAGGGCATTCTTGCACACATGCGTTACATGATGTACATGCCCAAATTTCTTCTTCAGTAATGAAATCGCCCAATAAGCTTTTTCCATCATCGTAGTCTTTACCGTGTTTACGGACATTGTTTCCAATTTCTTCGATACGATCTCGCGTATCCATCATAATTTTCCGAGGAGACAATAACTTTCCAGTAATATTGGCTGGACAAGACGAAGTACAACGACCACATTCGGTACATGAATAACTATCCATGAGGTTTTTCCATGTCAAGTCATTTGCATCCTTGGCTCCAAATCTTTGTGGTTCAGCTGCCCCTTCTGCTGGTGCTGCATATGGATCAGCTGTAGGATCCATCATCAGTTTCACTTCAGTCGTAACCGATTCCATGTTCGTGAATCGACCTTTGGCCTCCAAGTTTGAATAATATGTATTCGGGAAAGCAAAAAGAATGTGCAAGTGTTTCGAATAAGGCAAATAGTTCAAAAAGGAGAATACCATCGCAATGTGTCCCCACCAACCGATACGTTCAAGTGTGTGCAATGTTCCATCGCTCATTCCATCAAATAACAATGGTCCAAGGTAACTACTCACTGATAATCCTAGTGAGCCATCTCCCAAATCAGTTGCATGTGAAAGTCCTCTGTTGTATAGAACTTCATCAGCTCCATTCATTGTAAAGATGCAAGAAACAAGAATAATCTCCATAAAGAGAATCAGATTGGCGTCCATTTTGGGCCAGCCTTTCATTTCTTTCATATTGAAACGAGGAAGCTTCAATAAGTTTCGTCGTGCAAGGAAGATGAATGTTGCAATTAGCGCTAAGAAAGATAAGATCTCAATGAAACTCACCATGAACGTATAGAATCCACCAAGTGCTTCTCTGAACGTTCGATGTTCTCCAGAAAGTCCATCAACGACAATCTCAATCAATTCGATTTGTGTGATAACGAATGCCGCGTAAATCGCAAGATGCAATAGTGCAGGAATTGGTCGGGTGAACATCTTCTTTTGACCAAGAGCAACAAGTGCCATTGTCTTCCAGCGTTCACTTCTACGATCAGAGCGATCTAAGTCACGTCCCAATCGAATGTTCGAACGAATTTTCAATATATTCCAAGCAAAAAATCCGAATCCTGCCAGAGAAATTATCGCAAATACTGCAATAGATACCATGAATCAAAAAATTTAGTTTCCTTATTTATTAAGCAGCTTCTTGAGTTCCGCTTCTTCTTTTGGAGTAAAAACAACTCCTTTTGTCTTGCCTCCAATTACAGAGAAATGAATATAGCGTTCAGGATGCAATTGCAAATCTTTCAAAAGATTCTGAAGATCAGCATTAGTTTCTACTAACTCATTATAGAGTGCCTCATCATTAATTAGCTTAGAAAGTGTCCCGTTTCCGTTTGTTACAGCGTCTAAAACAGCATTCACAGATTGCAAGGTTTTTTGAGCATCGCCCATCACACCTTTGAAATCCATCGTTACCATATCATCGGTCACTGTTTTAATGTTTCCTAGAATGTGTTTCACTTGATCGTCGCTTTCTTTCAATGTTTCAGTAATCGATTGAACGTTACTCATGATACGTGAAAGCTTCACTCGTTCATCACCTACTACGTCTTGAATCTGCGTTGCAGCATCACCAAACTTCCGAATAGCAATTTTCACTTCGCGCATACTTGCCTCAATTTCAGAAGTTGCCGTTGTATCCCAAAACGCCGAAACGCCAGTCACCATGTCGTCAATTGACCCCATCATGACCTGCAATTTTTGTGTAATAGGATCCGCATACGCTTCAACTTGCGACATCATATCTACAGAAACAATTCCTTGAATGGTACTGCCTGACTTGTAATATCCTTTTGAAATATCAGGATTGACGTTGACAATAATTCCTTTTGAAAACAGATCAATTCCACCCGCTTCAAGAACCGATCCTTTCGGAAGTTTGAAGTTTTTGTGTTGAATATTGAACTTCATTCGAACTCTTCCCAAGGAATCACCTCCCACGATATAATCGACTTCGAGTACCTTACCAATTTCTACCCCATCAACGTATACAGAAGTTGCGGGTGTTACACCACCTGAGCTTGGGAAATTCGCATAGTAAAAATCATCTCCTCCAAAGAAGCTATTCCCCTTTAGAAAATTGATTCCAAAGACTAGCAAACCAATGGCTCCAATCGTGGTAATCCCCGTAATGATTTCTTTTGAAAACTTCATGGATCTATTTTTCTGCTAAGATAATAGCTTTTTGCAAATTAATTCGCTCTCCATTAAGAAACGCAACAACAAAGGCATGTGGATAACCTTGTTCGCGTAGTTTTCGTTGAAAAACTGTGGCTCCTTGAACATCATTTTCAAACGTGCCAAAGGTATATTTGTACAAACCACCGTGTACATACTCAGAAACGGAATAGCCTTTGAACTTCCTGTCAGTCAGCGCAATTGGAGACGTTGCTGTTTCAACTTGAACTTTAAAAATGACCACATCCTTCTTTTCTACAACTTGAATGGGATCAACAGGAATTTGAATTGAATCAATTGACTCATGATTGACATTTCTTTCAGTGTTGTTTGTTTCAACCTGCCCTTCTACTCCTTCTAATTCATTCTTATACTTTTTGAAAGCAGTGAACATTGCGTTTGCCATTTGACGCTGTGTGATAGAATCGGATAAATATTTCTCTTCTTTTGGATTTGTTAAGAATCCTGTTTCAATTAACACACTCGGCATGGTTGTTTTATACAACACGATGAATCCGGCTTGCTTCACACCACGATCATACCGTCCGAGTGAAGTGAATTCGGCTTGTATCTTATCAGCAAAACTGATCGACTGATCTAAGAACACACTTAGTTGAATCTGACGGGCAATAATTGCATCAGGCGTCATATTAAAATCTTCGTATTTCTTTCCGCCGTCATCCTCTAAGTGAATAGTTGCATTCTCTCTGGCTGCGACTGCTTGTTGTGATTGTGTTCTATGAAGTCCTAGAACATACGTTTCTGTACCATAAGCAGCAGCACTTGCAGCATTGGCGTGAATACAGATAAATAAATCCGCATTGTTTCGATTGGCAATTTTAGCGCGTTCATTCAATTCAACAAATACATCTGTGTCTCGTGTATAGATTACATTGATACTTGGATAATCCTTTTTGATCTGTTCACCTAGCATCAACGCCATTGTGAGACATACGGTTTTCTCTTGAGCATGCCCTCCATGACAGCCCGGATCTTTTCCACCATGGCCAGCATCGATCACCACAGTTTTAAGCGTAGCAAATACAGATTCGTCGTCTTGAGCGATCGCTTTTTGCGTACCAAACATGGTAATCATTGTTAAAAACACGATCAAGCAACGACTAACCTTTCTATTTTCCATCATTTCAATGTAATTTTCATAGTTTTGCCCCGTTAAAGCAGTCAACTAACAAAGTAACGAGCATTCAGTGTTCAAAAAGCGTTCCATACATCTATTTATACTCTGTACATTGTTAATAATGTCCTTTGCTAACGTTAGTTACGCGCAAGATTCTGAGCAAAGAGACACACTTGTTATTGAAAAATCAGACTTAGACTCCCCAATTTTCTACAGTGCTCGAGATTCTATCTACACAGATTTAAGAAAGAAGCAGGTTCATTTGTATGGAGATGCGAAAATTGACAACGGTGAAATTAAGATGAGCGCAGGCTACATCATGATTGACCTAAACAAGAATGAAGTACTCGCGAAATATGCGTATGATCGTGATTCAAATAAGGTTGAGTTTCCGCTTTTCTCAGATGGCAGTGATCAAATTAAGGCAAGCACGATTCGGTATAATCTCAACACTGAAAAGGGGTTTATTGAAGAAGTAGCCATTGTTCAGGATGAAATGTATTTGTACATGGAAATTGCCAAGCGACATGCAAACGAAGAAATTCATTTCAAAAAAGGACGATTTACAACCTGTGATTTAGAAGAACCACATTATCATTTCCAACTTTCTAAAGCTGTATTGATTCCAAACAAGCGAATTGTTTCTGGTCCAATGAATTTATGGATTGGTGGTGTTCCTACTCCACTTGGATTGCCATTTATCGTTCTTCCTCAGGCTGAAGAGAAATCAAAAGGGTTGATTTTCCCACAGTTTGTTCCAGTTTCCCAATACGGATTCGGAATTCAAGATTTAGGCTATTATATTCCAGTCAACGATAATTTGCAGACAACTTTTTACGGAAGTTTATACAATCGAGGAAGTTGGGGCTTGAAAAATGTAACAGATTATTCCAAGCGTTATGGTTTTAGAGGGAGTCTACAAACTGGATTCCAACAATTCAAATCTGGATTCCCAACAAACACAAATGAGAACAAGTTTTCCTTGCGATGGGACCATCGAAAAGATGCAAAGTCGAGCCCGTTTTGGGGATTCTCAGCGAATGTAAATTACATTTCGGATAACAATTCGCAGAACAACTTAGACCCAATCAATCCCCAATACTTCAACAATAGCTTCAATTCAGACATTAACCTTTCTAGAAGGTTTCCGAACATACCTATCCTCTCAGCAGGAATGAAAATTAGACTTCGTCAAAACTCGATTTCAGAAAACGTTTCATTGACAAGTCCAGTAGTGAATGTGAACGTTACGCGTTTCTACCCTCTAAAGAAATTAGTGAATGGTTCAAAAGGATGGCGACAGTTGTTCTCCCGCTTTGGTGTGACATATAACTTCGAAGGGCAAAACCAAGCGATTTTTGCAGACTCCTTGATTTCGGGTGAAACTAGAGACTTACAAGCCGTCAACGACAACTTCATGAACGGAATCAAACAATCCGTTAGCATGCAGACTACGGCGAGCTTATTTAAGAACACATGGAAATTGACTCCCTCGATGACATATGGAAACAAAATGAATTTCCAGCAAATTGATAGATATGAAGTTAACGATAGTGTTATTACCGACATGCTTCCTACATTCGGAATAGCGCAAGATTTATCATTCAATGCTCAATTAACAACTGTAGTTTACTCCTATTATCGATTCATTGGAAAGAAAAAGCCCTTGGTTCGTCACGTTTTAACACCTTCTTTTTCCTTTAGAGAAATTCCAAACCTAAACCTTAATGACACACTCATTTTCGGTACAGGAACAGAGATAGACACGTTACTTTATTCTCCTTTTGAACAAAGTCTTTATTCTGTTGGGAACACTCGAGGCCAACGACTAATTACTTTTGGATTCAACAACACCTTAGAATTAAAAAGAAAGAGCGACAAGGACACAGTAGACGGATTTAAGCGAACACGATTGATTGATGCCTTCTCGATCACTGGAAATTACGACTTTTTAAAAGACTCGAACAATCTATCAAATATCTTCTTGAACCTTAGAATCAGTCCTGTCAAATGGTTGAATTTTGTTTCAACTTCCTCATTTAGTCCATACGGTTGGAATACAGAAACGGGGGCAACTACTCAATATTTTGCTTTGGATTCAAATGGACGAATCGGACGATTCTTATCGACGAATTTCACAACAACTATAACGCTCACATCCAAAGAAGGTCGAGAAGAGATTCAGAAAACACAGAATCGAATTGAAGAGAACTGGACTGCGGATTACGCCTACTTCGCCCTACATCCAGAACATGCGATTAATTTTGATATTCCATGGAAAGTAACACTCTCTCATATTTATAGTGTGAACGTCAATCAAAATATCTCCACGAATTTTTCAGATCGATTTAACCAACTTCAAACCTTAATGGTTACTGGAGACGTTAGCTTTACAAAACGTTGGAAATTGTCCACGACGACAAATCTGGACTTAGCAAGCGCCCGAATAACCAACTCTCGCTTTACCCTTTCAAGGGACATGCACTGCTGGGCCCTCGATTTCCATTGGACACCTATTGGAGGCAATAAAAGTTTCCTCTTTAGCATTCGATCAACGTCAATGTTATTTAAAGATGCAAAAATTGATATCCGAAAACCACCTTCGTTCCTATAAAATTTAGTACTTTTTAATTGTGATAGACTTCGATTTCGAAAATATTAACTCCCCAGAACCAGGAAGGGTGCTTGTTTCAGAGCCTTTCCTTAATGACACGTTCTTTACTCGGTCTGTGATCTATTTGTGTGACTACTCTCCAGACGGAAGTTTTGGATTCGTCCTAAATAATTTCATGGAAACTGGTTTAAAAGAACTAATCCCTGATTTTCCTGATGTCGATATTCGCGTCAGTATTGGTGGCCCTGTGGATGAAGGTAATTTATACTTTATTCATTCCCTCGGAGATAAAATCCCGAACTCGCAGAAGATCGCTGGAGGCCTGTCTATTGGCGGAACATTTGAAGCAGTCAAGGCATTGCTGATCGAGAACAAAGAAAATGCAAAGTACTTTCGATTTTTCATCGGCTATTCTGGTTGGGATGAAGGACAGCTTGATAGTGAGTTGGAAGAAAAATCGTGGGTGGTCTTAAAAAAGTTCTCAAATGATATTATCCTGGATGACGGTAAAGACGATCTATGGAAAGACCTTATGGCAAAAATGGGCGGTAAATTCGAAGTGATGTCCAACTTCCCAAAAAACCCATCTGATAATTGACTTCCTGCCTTCAATTGACTTCCTAATGTGTATTTTTGTTACCCAAGAAATGAATAAATGAAGATTCAAGCGCCATTAGCTGAACGCATGCGTCCTAAAACACTGGACGAATACCGCGGACAAGACCACCTTTTGAAAGAAGGAGCTTCCTTGCGGCGTGCTCTTGATTCTGGCTTGATTCCTTCTATGATTTTCTGGGGACC
>NVXP01000046.1 GCA_002733985.1 Fluviicola sp.
ATATAGACAAATACTATTATTAATACTCCTTGTTTTCTTGGTTTTTTTCATAACCAATGCGATAACCATTTATAATTACTCTTTTGAATATTCCGAAGAAAAAAGTGATGCCGCAATTGTCTTAGGTGCCGGTACTGATAATGGACAGCTTTCGCCAATATTTAAAGAAAGAATTAACCACAGTATATATCTATTCAATGAGAATATAGTTGAGATCATTCTATTAACAGGTGGGTACGGTGTTGGACAAAAACAATCTGACAGTGAAATCGCCAAACAATATTTATTGAGTCAAGATATTCCAAATGAAGCAATTGTTATTGAAGAAAAATCAAGATATACAATAGAAAATTTAATCGAATCTGTTCAAATTATGGATTCATTAGGACTAAAATCTGCGTTAATTGTAACAGATCCGTTGCACATGAAACGATCTATCGACTTGGCTAAAAAATTAAAGATTAACTGTAAACCGTCGCCAACCAAAACAACAATGTATAGATCATTTTTCCCAAAAACAAAATCATTGATTTATGAGGCTTTCTATTATTCCATAGGACAAATGACAGGTAAGAACTGATTGCTAACTTAGGTCACCACCAGCCGATACGTTCTAGCAACAACCGACTATTATACTCGATAGATAATTATGGATTTTACTAGCTAATTGTATCATATCACTGAAAAGCTAATAACGAACAGAGTAAATATTCATAATACATGCAGAAAACAATAACCATATTCATTTTTCTATTAGTGCACTTATTCTCTTTTGGACAGGATGATTTCAATAAATTTAAAAGAACTTTTCATTCCGATTTTTTTGACTTCAAAATGCACTCTTTTTCGAATAAAAACTCTCTCACCATGAAGTTTTCCTATCAAGGTGAACATAAGTATGATTCTCCTAGAATAGATGTCCTCATATTCCAGGTGATCTTCTTCGGAAATGGCAGACTGTCGGGTTTACATACCGATTAATTAAAACAGAAGCCCCTATAGATCTCGAGTTAATTAGGAGTTATTATGTTCATCAAAGAAATGACATTAAATACAGACATTTCTTCGATACTGTTTCTGGTGATTGGATAACCGACTCGCTGAGCGCTCTTAATACCCTAACCACTAGCGACATCAAGTCCTCATCAAAAATTAAGGTTAACGAAATCGGAATTTACTTCCACTCGTCTTCAGGCAATTATTACTTCAAATCCAATAAGTACTGCGCTCTCGTCAAAATAAGAGTTACCAGACAGAAAGGAAAACGCTTTCTAAAAAAATACAACTACGAAGTCGACAAAAAAGAAAAGTGCCTAACATTATTATCACAGATGAATTTTTGTGATAATGATAAGAAATTAGAGAAAAACGAATGGGATTTAGATATTAACTGCTATCAGTTTTATCAATTGTAAGATGCTGCTCATTGCCAGCCGATGCGCTCCGATAGATATCGGAGGCGTCAAGACACGATCTATCACCACCAGACAATAAAATCCCTCGACTGAGATTTATCCTGCTTCATTGTCCACACGAGAGGTGAGCGTTTTTGATCATGCATGGACYTTATCTGAATCATTGCTTCGTCCTTCGTTAACCAATCTGCACCTTTCAACTCGCGCGTAAACCAATCGATTTTCTCTGGAATTGCAAATTGATCTTCTGGTTTTGCATGCTCTTGCCAATCCGTGAGGTTCATCCACTCCCCTTCTATGGCCTCTTCATTTACCCGCTCGAAATCTACTTTGTGATTTTTTGGAACGAACAAATTCGCTAAAAACAGAACTTGTTGATCAAGCCCTGAAGTATCAATTCCATATTGATCCAGTCGAAGCTGTGCTGGCTCTGTTTGCATCAAGGGAAACTGATGATTTGCCAATTTATCTAGCTTAAAGTCCAACCGGTCTCCTCGATTAGGGCCAATCCATTTTTCAAATTCTGTTCCTTTCACAGAAGGATCAAACAAATAGAATTTATAGATTAGTTCAATATGAATCAGCTGATTGTCGTGTTTTCTGCGAACGATAAAATCAAATTCACCAAGCGTCTGTTTATCCTCGATGATTTGAATATTCTCAGCAACTAAATCGTAGGATGACGATCGCTTAATCCAACCTGAAAAATACCGCTCTGCTCTTTTCCCAAGCATTAGACGTTCTGGAATTCCGAGTTCGAAATCTGTAAATAATTCCGTTTTTTCACGCTTGAAATCAAAATTCAGAACCCCATTAATCAACGATTCCTTTGAAATCGATTGTGTTTTTAAAAAACCAGAATTATTTTGAGAATCATACATCATTTACTCGACAATAGTACGCAATAGTTTTCAGGAGTTTTGTAATTTCGTTTCCTTCATTTCATTCAAAAATCAGCTATGAAACGTATTTTGGCCTTTGGCGCATCAACAAGTTCAACTTCCATCAACAAACAATTTGCACATTACGCCGCACACCAAATCAAAGACGCAGAATTAATATTGGTTGACCTGAATGACTTCGAAACACCTCTCTACAGTATGGATATTGAGATTTCAGATGGCATTCCAGATTCCGTTAAGCGATTCAAAGAATGTATCGAATCAATGGATGGCTTGATCATTTCATTGGCAGAGCACAATGGGAATTTCGCTGCAGCGTTTAAAAGCTTAACTGATTGGGTTTCTCGCTTGGAAGGAAAAATTTGGTCAGACAAGAAAATGTTATTACTCTCGACTTCTCCTGGAGGACGCGGAGGCAAATCTGTTCATGAACTTGCTAGTGCTGCTTTTCCGAGACAGGGTGCGACAATAACTGGTTCATTTTCGCTACCATCGTTTAATCAGAATCTCACTTCAGAAGGAATCACCGATCCGGAATTGGCTAAATCATTTGCTGAACAACTCGAACTGTTTTCTGCGAGTCTATAAGACTTGAACGACTTTTTAATTTAGCCTTTGAGAATGTCCGTTTTTAAAATACTGCGAATCGTATTGGTCTCGATTCTAAGCTTTGTCGTTATTGTAACTTCATGTTTTATTGCAGACAGATATATCTATCATCCGCAGACAAAAGGAATTAGTCCTGTAGATATACAGCAAATTTTGATTTATCTAGTAGTGCCTTTAATCGTGCTGATTGTTGCAATTCGATTTATTGAGAAAAAGAGAAAGAGAAACACCCCACGATAAGGCCCACACACACAGAAAATTAACTCAAATCACTTATTGGTTCATTGACTCAGAGCATTTGTTCATCTTTCACTTCTAGCTGCTTGAATTTCAGTAAATTGTTGCCACCATCAACAAACCACTGAATACAATCATGAAAAACACTTCATATCAAGGAATTATTCTTGCCATTCTCGTCTTATCATTCTGCTCTTGCACGCCAAAAGATGACTCATCTATGGTTAAAGTTGAATTAGCTTCCTCTATCGAAAAAGTAACCATACTTAGTTGTGAAAAGCTGTTAGATTCACATGAAGACTATGAGGGCCAAATAATCAATCTTGACGCAATTTCCTGGGGATCGAGTCCTTCGATTGATGGAAAAGAGATATTGATGAGCCTTGGCGATCAAAAATTAGTAGGATTGCAACAAGCGCATGTTCTCGTTCATTTCACCAAGGATCAAGAAAGAGAAATTCAGGATGTTGCAGAGAACGATCCAATATCACTCACTGCAAGAGTTGGGGCTTATGAATATGGAGCACTCCGTTTGCTTGATGCGAAAGTTAATCTGAAAAAGCCGTAAAATTCTGCCGAAGTATGGAGTCTATTTATTCGCGTTAAATTTCGTGATCTCTATCCAAACAATTCCGATAAAGCACAAAGCAGAAATGATTCCTAATCCCAATGCGCCGCCATCATATCCTCCGTCAATATATCCAGCAACTGGAATTCGAGTATGATCTACGTAGTAATCCTCAAATCCTCCAATTGATTTTTCACATCCTAAAATTACGCAAGCAATTCCAGACAATAATGCGATAAAAAGAGTGAAAATTTGAATTAATACTAATTTTTTCATTTTCTAAATTAGTTGTTTTTTGCCAAGTACGTATCGACATTCGCTTGAATGCGTTGTTGAATATCAGAAGTATCCGATTTAACAAAGGTATTGCCCGTAATTTTCTCGTAAAGCTCAATGTAGCGATCCGTCACAACTTGCACGAAGTCATCAGGCATAACTGGCATCGTTTGTCCTTCCAAGCCTTGGAAATCATTTTCCATCAGCCATTCACGAACAAATTCCTTTGACAATTGGCGTTGTGGTTCTTTTTTCGCTTGGCGATCTTCATATCCATCAGCATAGAAAAAACGAGAAGAATCTGGTGTGTGAATTTCATCGATCAACATCACTTCACCATTTCGAATTCCGAATTCATATTTAGTATCGACAAGAATCAATCCTTGCTTTGCTGACATTTCAGTTCCACGTTGAAACAATTTCCGCGTATAATCTTCTAATTGAATGTAAACATCTTCAGGAACGATCCCTTGAGCAATAATCTCTTCACGCGAAATATCTTCATCGTGTCCTTCCTCTGCTTTCGTTGCTGGAGTAATAATTGGAACTGGAAACTTATCATTTTCGATCATCCCTTCAGGCATTGGAACTCCACAAAGGATTCTCTTTCCTGCCTTGTATTCACGAGCAGCATGACCAGACATGTACCCACGAATCACCATTTCAATACGAATCGGTTCACAGGCATGCCCAATTGCAACTGATGCATCTGGAGTGGCAATCAACCAATTAGGAACAATGTCCTTCGTTGCGTCCAAAAACATTGTCGCTACTTGATTTAACACTTGACCTTTGAAGGGAATTCCTTTTGGTAGAACATGATCAAACGCCGAAATTCTATCCGAAGCGACCATCACTAGTAAACCATTATCGAGGGTATAAACGTCACGTACTTTTCCGTTATACTCGTCGGTTTGACCTTTAAATTTGAATGTACTTTTAATGATTGCTTTGCTCATGACAATTGGCTTAAATTCGATGCAAAATTAAGGATCAAAAATGAATTAATTCCTAACAAAACGGATTTAGTTCTAATCTTTCTTCGGATTGCCTTTCGATTCTGATCTTCGGTCCTTTTGCTCTGCTTCCTTTTTCTCAAAGGCATCAATAATTCGCTTCACCAACTTGTGACGAATCACATCTGCCTGCCCCATTCGAATAACGCTAATTCCTTCTACTCCAGTCAGAATATCCAGAGCATATGCTAAACCTGAACGTTGATGACCAGGTAGATCAACTTGAGACATATCTCCAGTGATTGCAAATTTTGCTGTCATTCCCATTCGGGTCAAGAACATCTTCATTTGCATTGTTGTTGAGTTTTGCGCTTCATCCAAGATGACAAAGGCCTTGTCTAAGGTACGACCACGCATAAATGCCAAGGGTGCAATTTCGATGATTCCAAATTCAATCATGTCTGCCAATTTCTCAGGTGGGATCATGTCGCGTAGCGCATCATACAATGGCATCATGTATGGATCCAATTTCTCCTTGAGATCGCCAGGAAGGAAACCTAAATTCTCTCCTGCTTCGACTGCTGGGCGCGTTAAAATAATTCGCTTTACCTCCTTTGCTTTTAGTGCTCGGACTGCCAACGCAACAGCTGTGTATGTTTTCCCCGTTCCTGCAGGTCCAACAGCAAACACCATGTCGTTCTTACTGATCGCCTCAACCAATCTTCGTTGATTGATGGTTTTCGCCTTGATTTTCACACCATGATTCCCATGAACCAGTGTCTCAGAACCTTTATCAAGTCCAACGAAATCTGATCCATCATGCAACATGAGGTTATCGATATTGTTTAGCGTAATTACGTTGTATTTGTCAAAAATCTTTAAAATAAGCTTGAATTTTTTCTCAAACTCATCCATCACCTCATCATCTCCAGTAATTGTGAGGACATTCCCTCTGGCCGTGACGTGTAATTTTGGAAAATAGGCTTTGATGTGGTTTAACTTCGCGTTGTTTACTCCGAAAAGTTCGGCAGGATTAATCCCTTGAATTTCAATCTTTCTTTCTAGCAATCGTTTTCTATTATTTGTTTCTATAAAAATTACCGTTTGATTTCTTGGTGTCTCCAATATCTATCGGAACACATCGGCTTGTTGTAATTCGAGATTCGCGAAACTTAATTCGCTTCTGAGTTGTTCATTTCAACTTCCACCTCTAAAAGTAGAATGAATATACAATAGAACTCTACACTAATCATTATTTTAGCGTTATTTTTGTTCAAATTAATGAACAATCACCAGAAGAGTTTGATTCAATAGCAATGAAAGTCATTACCTTAACTACGGATATGGGACTTCACGACCACTATGTGGCTTCGTTGAAAGGAACAATCCTGCGCTCGTTAGAGGAGGCTAAAATCATTGACATTTCTCATTCAGTTCGACCTTTTGACATTGCTGAGGCTGCCTATCACGTTCGATCTTGCTTTCAAGACTTACCAAAAGGAACGGTTCATGTAATTGGCGTCGACAGTGAACCAATCATTAATTTTGGAGGCTCAGACGGAAGTTTCCCCGCGATTATGCTTTATGAAGGGCAGTACTTCGTTTCGTGTGACAATGGTTTTTTCGGTGCTTTCTTAGGAGAAAATCGACCAGAATCTTTTTGGCGAATGGAAGATATTCTTTCCAATGAAAAACTCTTTACTTTTCCGACAAAAAACGTATTACTCCCTGCTGCAATTCGCATTTTAAACAACGAAGATCCATCAACGTTTGCGGTAGCATCGAAGTCTTACAAAAGTGCACTCACTCCTACTGCCATTACTGAAACGAATTTGATCAAGGGTTACGTAATTCATATTGACAATTATGGAAATGCGATTACGAATATTGATCGATCACTCTTCACTCAATTTGGCGAAGGCGCTCCATTCGTTGTCTATTTCAAGAAGAAAGATTACTACATCGATGTAATTTCTGAAGCATACAATGAAGTTCCACAAGGAGAAAAAGTAGCTATTTTCAATGCCAATAATCTTTTGGAAATTGCCATCAACCGAGGAGCAAACGGAAGCACAGGTGGAGCTGAACAATTGTTTGGCTTACGCGTTAATGATATGATTCGCGTAGAATTCACTCCAAAAGGATCTCGCACAACTATAGAATCACTCTTTTAATGATTACACGGATTGTACAATTAGAATTTGAGAAGGATAAAATTCAAGGGTTTCTTGAATTCTTCGATACGATTAAACATCAAGTAAATACATTTCCAGGATGTCATGGAATGAAATTGTACCAAGATATTAATCGACCTACAATCGTAATGACGTATAGTCATTGGGAAAATCAAGAAGCATTGGATGCCTATCGCAATTCTAAAACCTTTGGAACGATCTGGCCTAAAATCAAGCCTTGGTTTTCTGAGAAACCTCAAGCCTGGAGCGTGAATGCTTATTTTGATGGATTTGCCGTAAAATAAAAATGTCGGTCCACCGCTCAGAAGTGATCGGATTTTCTTACAACCACTTCTGATGATAGTCTTAAAAAACAAAATCTCAATTAAAACCGAGAACTTGAACACCTAGCGTTGAAGAGTCGAATGATCTACTCTTACCCCTAGAACCTCCATCAATTCCTCAATATCACAATAACTCGGACTAAAGCCTAAGCTCAAGTAAACTGCTTATAGGATGACTCTTTTGGGATATCGAAGCTGCTTGAACATGATTGGTTAATCTTCAATTCAAAAATATTAGTTTTAAATTTTGAGCAAATTAATCCAACAGAACCCCATGCTGTGGTCTATCGTTTAAAAGTATTTAAACTTGATTTAGTTATTAAAAATCAATAACTTATAGAGTACACAAAATAGCAGGCTATGAAAAACATTATCAGAGTACTCAACAAGTGGGCAAATTCACATATGAGTTTAACGATGGATTCAATTCGGATGATTCTTGGGATTTTTCTATTCATCAAAGGAATTCAATTCGCCTCACAAACGGAACTTTTAGTCGATTTAATTCAACCAAATGATGTTTCCTCTTCAACACTTTTGGTAGCACACTATGTTACTTTAGTGCACTTTGCCGGAGGTATACTCGTCCTTTTTGGATTGCTTACACGCTTAGCATTACTGTTCCAGTTACCTATTTTTATTGGGGCGGTCATCATCAACGTTATGAACGGAGCAGAATCCGTAGTTATGGCTCAAGCACTTTTCGGACTTATTGGCTCAATAGTATTTATCCTTTATGGATCTGGCCGCTACTCGGTTGATTACAAAATGCAGATGGAAATGTAGCCGTTGCCGCAAAATAAAAAAGTCGGTCCAACGACCGACTTTTCATTAATTTATTTCGCTAAAAACGAACTTAATCCTATTTAGGTCTTCGACCATTTGGCGGTGGTGGCATATTCGAAAGTTCATCGATTGTGAGATAACCATCATTGTTTTTATCTAAATGGTCAAAATCTTGTTCAATTGGGCCACGCACTTCGTCTTTTGAAAGTCGACCGTCTTTGTTTCGATCAAACTCGGCAAATAATCGATCAGGGCTTGGACCTTCTCCACTTGGCTTACCTCCTTGCATATCTTGATGTTTTGCATTGACTTTATTCGGTCCATTGCTCCCTAGTCGATTATCAATAGGCTGCATTCGGTGATTGAAATCATCACTCGGAACTCCCATAAAACACAAGGGCGAAGAAGGGAAATTATCCGTAAACACATAGTAGTATTCATTTTCACTTTCAGGTGTCTTCCCAAAACGACCATTGCATTCATCTAACGTACTCAGTGCTGAATTATATTCGTAATCCTGGAAATACATTCCATCAAACCTTCCATTTGGTGCCGATTTCCCATCACCAGGTCGATCTCCCGATTTTAATCGAAAACCACTTTGGAGTTCTATGATTTCTCCGGCCTCCGAATAACCGTATTTGTAATAAATTGGAAAACCATCTGCGGCATATCCAATCTTCACCATTTTCGTTCCGTCCACATTCAAATGCTCTAGGTACGCAGTTGGTGTTCCATGATAATGATATTTCCCAGTAGGTTGAACATGCGCATTGTTGCAATCTGTACCTAAGTTCACTTCGGACGTAAGTGCATTGATGTTCCATTCCCGATTTTCTCCATTCTGTCCTCTGAAAAATTCAGCGGAATAAGGATCAACCTCCACTCCATTCAATAGAATTCCAAAAGAATACCCTTGTCCCTGAGTAACCTTACCAGTATACTTTGGTTTAAGTTCAAGATCATACGAGTGGTTTTGTGGCTGAATCGTATTGGGATTACCGCTATTTGGAAAAGCACCCGTTAAATGATTCGGAATGCTATTCGAAACAATTGTTCGCACTCCATTGAGAGAATCAATGGTTTCAGCGAACTCACTTTTATATTTTGGTTCTTCTTGACAAGTCGTGGCATCCAACTGAATGGAAAATGTACTCTCGGAATTTTTCTCTTCTCCAAATTCTTGCTGCGCAACACTGCTGTTTGAGCAGGACAATGTTAATGACCCCAAGCACCCAATAACTAAACTATATTTCAGACGTAAATTCATATTCTTCCTGTTTGATCTGTTCCTTTGGTTGCTTGTTAAACCAAAAACTTGTGGATACAATTCAAGCTAATCCAACTTCAAGTGTTAACCAATTCCCAAAATATCGTTATCAAACTTGGAAAGGTCAAAGGATAATATTTGAAGGGTATCATGCTTACGAACAACTCCCTTTTAATAAATCATTACCGCCGATCACCAAAACAACGACGCTGATTCGAAAGGAAATCTTATTTTTGAATTCAATTATCGCAGATAAGCATGAGAGCACTTTATTTAAAAGAGATACGAAGTTTTTTAAGCTCTGTGATTGGGTACGTCTTCATTTTGATTTATCTCATCGCATCAGGACTTTTTCATTGGATAATTTCAGGAGACGTGGGGACCAATCTTTTAGAAGGTCAGGAGGCTGATATGATTCCTTTCTTCAACCTTTCACCATTAATTTTCCTTGTCCTTATCCCCGCAATTACCATGCGGTCGATTGCTGAGGAAAGGAGAACAGGAACAATCGAATTACTATTTACGCGCCCTATTTCAGATCTAAAAATCATCTTAGCGAAGTACTTTGCAGGAGTTACTCTTCTCATAGTAGCCTTACTTCCTACCTTGATCTATTATATCTCAATGTACTCACTCGGAAATCCCGTTGGTATTATCGATAGTGGAGCAACCTTCACTTCTTATATTGGTTTGGTCTTATTGGGATCAACATTTGTCGCGATTGGAATTTTCGCTTCAGCCTTAACGAGTAGCCAAATTGTTGCTTTTATCTTAGCCATGTTCCTTTGCTGGCTAATTTATCAAGGATTTGACCTCTTAGGATCGTTCAATTTGATGGGGGGATTTGATTCCGTTCTGAAATATTGTGGACTGACGTATCATTACGATGGAATTAAGCGCGGCGTAATTGACACCAAAAACATTGTTTACTTCTTGAGTGTTATCTCAATGTTTATTTACGCTGCTTTGACAGTGATCAAATCACTAAAGAAATAATCATGGCAGAGAAGAAAAAAATCATTTCAGGATTCTACAATTGGACATTTCTCGCTATTGTAGTTATCGCAGTCATTTTGATCAATATCGTTAGTTCTTTTGTTTATCGTCGAATAGACATGACAGAAGATCAGCGCTACTCTTTGGCAGAAGGAACGCAAACATTTTTAGGCAAAACGCAGGATTTAAAAGGTCGAGTAAACATTAAGATTTATCTTGAAGGAAACTTACCTGCAGAAGTGAAGCATTTCCGTGATGCGATTGAAGACAAATTGAAAGAATTTAAACTCTATGCTGGAGACAGAATTGAATACCAATTCATCGATCCACATGACGGAACAGACAATGAAAAAGAAGCACTATTTCAAACCTTGTTTGCTGAGGGAAAAGGAATTCTTCCGATGGATGTGCTGTATGAGAAAGATGGTGCAAGTAACAAAATGTTATTGTGGCCCGGAGCGATCATCGAATATGATGGATCGACGGCGAATACCATTCAATTCTTACCTGGATCTCGTTCTGCCGAACCGTATAGAATCCCAGACATTGTTGGAATGATTCCAAATGCGATCAATAACCTTGAATACATGTTGGTGAGTTCGCTGAGAAGAGCTACAGCTGTATCCAGAAAGCGTATTGCTTTTTTAGGAGGCCATGGAGAACTTGAATTCAAGGAAACTCAGCGTATTAGAGCAATGATATCACCGTATTTCTCAATTACGGATGTTGAATTGAATGATTCGATCCATGCTTTAGACAATGTCGATGGCTTAGTTATTGCTCGTCCTCGATCAAAATTCAGCAACAAAGATTTGTACATAATTGATCAATTTGTGATGCGCGGAGGTCGTTTGATGTGCTTTTTGGATAAATTAAAGCTGAACGAGGATTCATTGAATGTGAATGGAAAAGCGAATACGGTTCGTTATGAGCTCGGACTTGATAATATGCTCTTCGATTACGGATTGAAATTAGTGGACAACTACGTTCTCGACACGGAATGTGCATACAAAATTGCACCTTACGCTGAGGGAGGAAGAATTCAGTGGTTCTATCATGTTTTAGGTTCTCCAAGTTCTCACCCAATTTCGAGAAACTTAGAGCCAATATCACTGCCCTACACGAGTGTAGTAGAATTCGTCAATAACAAGCCAAATATTGCGATGACCCCGATTTTAACGTCAAGCACGAATTCTTTTACCCAAACCGCTCCGCAAGTCAATTTACTAATGACTAGAAATTATGGTGAAAATCCACAATTGGCTGCTGATCCGAGCAACCCAATGAATCAGAGATGTTTGGCTGGACTAGCTGAAGGGACTTTTGAATCCTATTTCAAAAACCGAATCGTTGGAGATTTCGCAAATAATCCTGATTCTAAATACTTGCCAAAAAGTAAAAAAGAAGGAAAAGTAATATTAGTTGGGAATGGACGCTTTATTGCCAACAAATACGATTCGATACCAAATAAACGTGGAGGTTACCGCTATCGACCTAAACAAATGAACGACTTACAGATGAATGAGGATATGCTTCGTTTGCGCATGTCACACTTCTTTGGGAATCAGGAATTCTTCCAAAACATGACGGATTATATGATGGGAGATAATTCAGTATTGGATATCCGAAGTCGTCAAATCGATATGCACCGCATGGACAAGGACAAAGTTTCTCAAGATGCAACCTTCTACAAAATAATAAATCTACTATTGCCAATCGGAATCATTTTATTGCTTGCTTTTGGTATGAATTTCATTCGTAAGCGACGATTCGCTTAAAACAGACTCATTATGAAAAAAATAATTATCCTCATCGTTTCGATTGCTGGATTAGCTGGATTAGGCTGGTACATTTCAACCTTGTTTGCGAACAAAGGGAAATCCGATACGCAATTGATTGAGTTCAAGATAAAAGACGTTTCTTCCATCGATAAGCTAATTATCACTGATAAAAACTTGTACTCATTCGAAGTCCAAAAAAAGAATGGAACATGGGTGGACAAAGACGGAAACTGTATCGTACCTGAAAATGTAGACAATATCCTAGATGCCATTAGAAACATCGAATTCAAAGGATATTTACCCGATAAATCACATGCGAACTATAATAAGATGATGAGTGCGCAAAATATCAAAGTAGAAATTTTCGAAAATGGTGAATGGTCAAAAACGTGGTATATCGGACCTCCAGCTCCGGATCATTACGGTCAGATAATGTTACTAGACACGAGAGAGTTAGGTAAAAGTACGCACCCTGTATTAATGAAAGTAAAAGGACTTAACGGCTTTTTGGGACCACGATTTTTCGCCGATCCTCGATTGTGGTCATGCACGGATGTCTTCCTAATTCCAATGGAAAAAATTAATCGCGTAGACATTAAATTCAACATAGAAAAGGCACGAAGTTTCAGTGTTACCAAAAAAGGTTCTAAGCTGAAAGTTTATCAACAAGGAAAGGAACTTCAGAATGTAGATCCTAAAATGATTTTCAGTTATCTCCAAAATTACAAGAAGATCCATTACAATTTGCGGAATTTCGAGTTGTCAAAAAAGCAAGTCGATAGCTTGAAACGAACCACTCCATTTGCAGAAATCAAGATCAAACTGACGAATGGAAAGACGACAAAATTACGCTGTTTTAGAGCCAGAGCTGCAGCAAATGATGTTGTTGCGGGTCAAGAAGTTATAAACTCTGACATTGATAAATTCTGGTGTCAATTACCAAGTGGAGAACTTGTAAAATGCCAATATTTTGTATTTAATCCATTATTACTTGGGCATATTTATTTCCCAATGGATCAGCGTAAGTTCACTACCATGGATGGAATATCACTAAAGGATCCAACCCCAAACGCAGAGAACAAGTAGTACCGCTATTTGATGTTAATAACTCACTGAAAAGTCACGGCACTCAAAACGCCCTGTTTTCACGTAATTTGGTAGCTTTGAGCTTGATCTAAATAGTCAGTAGAATGAATTTTGTAATCTCAAGTGCTACGTTACTCAAACATTTGCAAGGAATTTCAGGTGTATTGAGTACAAGTAATACGCTACCAATACTCGATAATTTTCTTTTTGAAATCGTTGACGGTCGCTTAACCGTTTCCGCTTCGGATTTGGAAACAACGATGCGCACATCTCTTGATGTTGAAGCAAAGGAAGAAGGAAAAATTGCCATCCCAGCGAAACTTTTGTTGGATGTACTCAAGAACTTACCGGATCAGCCGTGTACGTTTTTAGTAAATGATGAAACATTTTCGATTGAAATCGCTTACGATAATGGTAAATCCAAAATGGTTGGTTTCGATGGAGATGATTTCCCACGAACTCCAGCTTTAGAGAAATCGAGCTCGATTCGAATTTCGGGAGGAATTCTTTCGAATGCAATCAACAAAACACTTTTTGCAACGGGAGTTGATGATCTTCGCCCAGTAATGAGTGGGGTTTTCTGTGAGTTCTCTCCAGAAAGTATCACATTCGTTGCTACGGATGCACACAAACTAGTTCGTTATACTCGCACAGATTCACAGGCTGATGGAAGTTCTGCTTTCATTCTTCCTAAGAAACCATTGAACCTTCTCAAAGGGAATTTGAAAGGTGACGAAGAAGTAATGTTGGAATACAACGATTCAAATGCTGTTTTCACATTCAACGATACTATTTTGGTTTGTCGCTTGATTGATGGGAAATATCCAAATTACGAAGCCGTTATTCCAAAAGAGAATCCAAATGTATTGATGATTGATCGTTTACAATTCTTGAGTTCAATCAAGCGCGTTTCGATCTTCGCAAATAAAACAACACATCAAATCAAATTGAAATTGGCTGGCGCTGAATTATCGCTTTCTGCTGAGGACATTGATTTCGCAAATGAAGCGAATGAGCGTTTGACATGTAATTACTCAGGTGAGGACATGGAAATCGGATTCAACTCGCGCTTCTTAATGGAAATGCTAAACAATATCGATTCGACTGAAATTCGCTTAGAAATGAGTGAGCCAAGTCGAGCTGGATTGTTGATTCCTGCAGATATGGCGGAAGATGAAGACATTTTAATGTTGGTGATGCCAGTTATGCTGAATCGCTAGGATTAATTCTACATAAACAGAAAATCCCTCACCTCCGATAGTTATCGGAAGTGAGGGATTTTTTTATGCTCTATATCTTCTACTCTCCGTTCTTCTTAATTGCTCGCATAGTTCGACGCGATGCTTTCCTAAATGTATCCCTCGAAGCTCGTTGATGCGCCTTTGTTGCAGTTGTTGTTCGTGAGACCTGCATGGTGTAAACATTTCCATCTGAAGAGGAGTCACCAGTCGAATGCACGATCTCCATAAACGATGTTACAGCTCTTGTAGTCTGCCCTGTTAACACTCCAATAGCACCAAGCCCAAAAGCCTCTCCTTCACTCATAATAAAATTACGTGTTACCGAACCTCTCACAACATGTGTCACTCCAATCGCAGCTGCTATTTCTGCATTCGTCATGGATGCTGCCGTGGTATCAATACCACTCTTTCGAAGCATGGCCTCAATCTGTACTTGCCCGATTACGTTAATGTCCAAAAAAGAATATTTCTTCTTCTTACCCAACTTTGTTAAGTAATTGATCATTGAAGTTTGATAATACTCTCCGTCTAGTATTCTAGCTTCCAGTATTTTCTCAGGAGTATCAAGTTTCTTTGGAATTCGACCTTGATAATTTACAGAATATGGTAAAACAGCAATTGTCACTGAACATAGGCCTGTCAAAGCAAATGCAAAGGACATTATTGAAGCGAGTAAGATCTTTTTCATATCTAAAATTATTTCTTGATCGGTTAGTTAACGGATCGGCTTATTAAAGGTTAACTGGCAGAAGCAAAAAATGTACCGAAATTGTAATTTTTCAATTCAAATCAAATGTGTTTTGAGAGCAGTCCCCATACCTCATCAAAATTACAAATCTCAATGCTCCAATATAGGGCGAGTCCATTTTTTTTGTAGGAATTTATCTTTAAGAGCTGCCGAACTTCCTTTGGTATTCAATCTTAGAAAGCTTCGCTCCACAAACAATAAGAACTTATTGAGGTGTTTTATCTAGTAACAGTTATGTTTCCTTGAAGTTGAACTGATTCTTCCTCACATTGCAAACGATAATCTATAAGGTAAAAATATACTCCTTCAGCTACTTCACTATTTTTATTTGTTCCATCCCACATCTCAACAGGGTTTGTAGCTTCAAAAACAATCGCTCCCCATCGATTAATTATGATGATATGATATTCAGCTAAATTGGTCTGATCAATAAAGAAATCATCATTAATTCCATCATCATTCGCTGTGATTACATTGGGTATTATTCCGATGTGAGAATAAGGCTGAAATTCAACGATTATTTCATCATTATTTAGACAGCCGTTCAAATCAACTGTTAATAGATATGTCCCTGAACTTGAAACAACGATTTCCGAACTTTGCTCCAACGTTGACCAGAAATAATTTAACCCACTTTGAGTTGAAATTGGGCTAAGGGTTGTTTGTAATACGTCACATATCAATAGATCTGGTCCAAGATTAATACTTGGAATTGGATTTACAACGATTGTGCCACTCGCCGTTGCTCCACATCCATTCACGTCGATAATTTCTGCAATATATGTGGTTGTTGATGATGGACTTTGAGTTATGTTACTATTGGTTCCTAACAGATTTCCATTTGACAACCATTGAATAGAAGAATAATTACTTGGATTAATGCTTAAAGTATTGGACTCGCCAGCACATATTTCAGGAAAAGCATTGCTTACGTTATAAGTACTTAGCTGATAAACTGTTATTGGAATATTTTCCACATCGACACAAGCTCCATCACTAACAGTAAGCGTTACAAAACCGTTAGTATTTGGAGTAAAGGAAATTGTTTCCAAGTCAGAAGTTTCTCCAAAATAGTCCCAAAAATAGTCACCTACCGTGCCTGGAGAACTCAAGTTAACCACCTCACCTTCACAAATTGCCACTGGCGCAATATTAATGACATGATCCGTTAAAGGAATTATTAGAACGGTGTCAATATATGGATCTCCTACACAATTTAAATAGTTCGATAATTCCACGACATATTGAGTAGGTATTTGAGGCATAACAAGCAATGGGTTTACATTAGAACTAGTACCTGGTGGAATTGAAGTCCATGTATATTGATCAAAACTATAACTAGATTGAGCCAATAGAACAGCGCCATTCTCAATACAAACCGTTTCATCTATTAATGGCGTTAAAATCGACAACGGAAGAATATCAATAATGAAATTTATCGTGTCTACGCAATTGTCTGAATCGGCTGCATAGACAGTCACTTCTTGCAAATCTGTAGGTGAATTAATCGTGTTTGATGGTAAGGTAGTGCCATTTAATGTCCAGAAATAGCTTGAGTATCCTACGGGAGCATCCAGTGTAATTGATGTAGACGTCACGCACAAATATTCAATATCAGTTGTAGTGTTCACCTGATTAACTGGAACATACACAAAATCCGAATAACTGCAATTCCCAGATTCAACGAGGAGGTAATAATTCCCTGAAACCACAGGATTGATAAACAGTACTGAATCACCAGGTAAAATATTGTTTGCAAAATACCATTCATAATATGACATCCCACCTGGACCAACGATTGAATCCGTCTGCCCCTCACAAACAATGTCGTGTATATCGAAAGTGAAATAAGCAGAAGAGTCAATTTGGATAGTTACCGTATCATATGAGTTGGAATCGAAACAACCAGCAGGAGTAATCACTTCAACAATGTACGAGGTCGTTGTTGCTGGGGATACTGAGATTACATCACCTGATCCACTAAAACCAGATGGAATTGAAGTCCAATTGTAAGTAGAATTTGTTTCACTGGATGAGGCACTAAGAAGAGCACTATGTCCAATGCATATCAAACTATCATTCGTGCTAATGCTTGGTGTAACAGGAAACGATTCGGAAAGAATATAGGTTATTGAATCTACGCACCCGAATGGAGAAACGATATCCAACCATAAAGTATCACTAACATATGGGTCGACAACGATTGTTTGGGTCGTCATTCCGTTATCCCAATTGTAGGTAGCAAAACTGTCTGGAGCCATAATAGTGAATGACGTAACACCAAAACAAAAGTCTAAAAACAAGGAATCATCTAGCGTTCCACTATCATAGACTTCTACCAAAACCGAATCCACATAGGAACAGCTTGAGTTGCTTATATTCAAATAATATGTAGTAGACCCAAGCGGAGTATCAACCAAATCGGCCAACACACCTAGCGTGTCTGTGCTGGTGTACCACAAATATGTATAAGGACCAACTGGTCCAGAGAATGTAATTGGCTCACCTGTGCAAATTGTTGTGTCAGCGGGTAGTTCAAATAACAACGTTGTGTCCACAGTCACAGTTACACTTGCCAACGAATCAGCAGAGTAACAGCCATTTGCATTAGCAACATGAACTTCGAAGATTGTCGTTTCAAGTGGAGTAACTGAAATATTCTGCTGAGAAATGTAAAATGTTCCATTCGCGTACCAATCATAGACACCATTCACCCCTCCACCATCTGACCAGATATCAACTTCTTGTCCCGCACAAATTGTAGTATCATTTCCCGCCACTGCAAATGGCAACGGGTACTCTTCGAAAACATGCAATACAGACGTAGCGCACCCACTTTGATTCATCACTTCCACTGTTACACTGTCTCCTACATTCGGAACGGGAATAACGACTGTTTGTGTCGTTTCACCAGAATGAGGCCAATAGTAGGAGTCAAATCCATCTGGCCCAATTAATGTCACAGTAGTGCTACCAGTACAAAATCCAATAACCGTAATATCCAAATAGCCGCAACTAGCATCTAAGTATGCATAGCCAAAATGTCCACCCCAACCACAGTCTTGTACGGTAAATTCAATGGTGATTAAGGTTCCAAAATACTGCGACAAGTCAATGCCCACAGTAGACCAATCTTTATACCTGACAGTCCCAAATAAACCCCAAGAACTAGTTTCAGGTCCTGCCGTAACTTGATAATAGCCACATTCAGCTGGATTAATAATGTCTCCGTTCTCATCAAAAACACGTACCTCAAATTTAGGTTTATCGATTGGTGGGTGTCCGTTGGGATCTTCGAGTACTAAAGCGTATTGATATATAAAAAGTTCATTATCAGCATTCACAATAAATGATCGCGTCAGTCTTTCTGCTTGACTTCCAACATTGTCATTTCCCAAACGAACGGAATATGCTCCACCTCCCACAGGAGGCATTGTTGAAATCATGTTATTGGTATTCGGGTCTAAAGTACTGTTGGTTATTATTGTATGACGACCATTAACGATACCAGGTGTTGAAATGGCACCTCCGCAACAAGTCCCAATGTATCCTGTCCAGTTGGTGAAGTTACCATATTCGAAGTCTGTATTCTCACAACCTTGAGCAAAGCAATTATGTGCGAAATAAGTTAAAAGTACAAATAGAAATAATTTGGACATTGACATTTGGGTTAGGTAAGCAATGGTTACAAAGATATGCATTATATCACCTGTAAATCAGACTCTACAGAACCAAWTACAGCTTACTTACACAAGAAACATTGGTATATTTAAATTCTTTTAAAACTCAAGATGTTTTAATCAAAGAAAGCTCCCTTACACTGATTTCACTGGAACTCAGGAGAGAACGTTGTTTTTTTAAAAACTTTCGTAAGTCAGTGATTACAATTTCAGAAGTGTATATATTGAGGAAAAATTAGCAGCGATAAAATAGAATAAGAAAATTAACTAGCGGYATTTTTCATTCGGCATTCATTGTCTGCTAGACTTTTATCTTTACCTGTATCTAATGTAAACGGTATGCGCTTGTCACGAAACAAGATCAATAATTCTAAGTAAATTCTACAACTTGTTTCCTTTTCGCTTGAAATAAATGGCATCAACGTAAACCAACAATTTCATGGAGACGCTATTCAACTGTGGCTGATCAAACAAATCGTCGAAGGTTCTGAAATAAGAAGGAATCAAGGAGTTTTTAGAATCAAAGATATTGTTCTTGTAAACTAGGCGAAGTTCACTCCCAGGAATGAATACCCAACGGTAGTTTACATCTACGGTGAATGCGTTATAGTTCGTGTTGTGCTCAGAAGAGCCATCTGCTCCAACAGGATTGTAATTGGACTCAATAAGCTCTCCTCCTACTCTCAATTCATTGAAATTGTAATATTCAACTTGTTGCCAGTAATGTCTAATTCGGATATCGATCCCCATTCGTTTCGTGAAAATAAATTCCGTTTGCAGCGAATTCTCTGTAATTAGGCGATCTCGGAAGCCGAGTATAATATCGTCCGAGTACGTATCATCCAATGGTCGTACATATCCGTAGTCTGCTGTAATGAAATCCCATTTTGTTCGGAATACTACGAACAAGCGATCAAACAACCTTACGCGAGGGCTAAGTGCGAAATTAGTTCCCTTTTGAGAAGAGTTCACAAATTGCTTGTACCAAAAACGAAGGTCGAGAGCAAAACGCTTGCTATAATCACTTGAGTAGAAACCACCGAGTTCGACATTGGGACCGAATCTAACTTCCTTTCCAAAATGCCTAGATTCAAAGTGATTCACTTCGCCGAATGGATTTGCACCACCATTCAATCCTACAGTAAGGAAGTTTTTGAATGTTCCAACCATGTTGAAAGCAACTCCACCATATGAGAAGAGTTTTGGCTTGTACAATTCTTCATAATAGACTTCAACTTGCGCCCACTTCCGTAAGAAATACTTCCCTGGCGAATAATCATTCCAACGAAGTTCACCGTAGTAACTTCGAGAATTATTGTTGTAGAGAAATCCAAGGTCATTGGGATCATAGGTGTCACTTTCTTCGCCATAGCCAAATCCGTATCGCCAAATCCCCGAAACTTTCTCAAAATTCACTCCCAATGCATGTCCTAACTCGGGCACTTCATCCTCGAAGATCGAAGACACCTTGAGTTCTGCATTTAACAAGAATTTCTTATCACGAGAGAATAAGTTTGTTTGTCCAACAGATACATTTGCATCGCGGCTCCCTCCTTCTCGCATCACATTGGTATTTACGAAGGAAATACTGCTATTGTTTTGCAAACTCTGAGAGAGAACAAATACATTGTAATTCGTAAGGGGATGCGTTTGAACTTGTCGTGTATTTCCTGAAGGATCAGAAATGGTAGCAAATGCCCGATTTTCAACTGAGTTAAACACACCAATTCCCAATCCAGATGATGTTCTTCCAGATACTTTCGTTCCATTGATCAGTGAGGCGAGGTTTGGATTACCTGTAACTTCTTCACTCAAGGAATCATTCACACTATTTTCTGCATCCCAATAATTATAGGTTTCAGCTCCAATTCTTCTTGAATAAAACACGTTTCCGATACTAAACAGGTCAGTTCCCTCTAAGAAAAAGGGTCGGTTCTCATCAAAGCGTACTTCAAATGGCCCAAGGTTCAACACCTGTTTATCAGAGGTCGTTTGTCCAAAGTCCGGAATCAAGGTCATGTCTAATGTGAAGGCATCGTTTAATCCATATTTCACATCCAATCCACCAGTAACACGCTGTCCCCACGTTTGCTGTTGTGCGGCATAATCGTATGAATTCTCAGCGTATCCAGTAACATAAGGAGTAAAAGACAATCGAATTGGAGACTTAATGTCCTTCATTCCAACCAGCTTTCCTGTTTGTGTGATTTCTCCGAACACCTCTGGGTTCACTTCATTCCAATAGGACTTTTGTCGATCACGTCTTACTTGTCTGACCAAGTTGATGTTCCATTCTTGCACCGCTTTATTCGGAAAACGAACTGCGGAAAATGGAATTTTCATTTCAAAGGACCAACCATACTCTTGTTTTTTTACCGAACTTCGCCATACGGCATTCCAACTAACATCTGCGTCATCCGTAAAGAGCAATGCATCGAATTCTACTCCAGCTGCAGTAACACTAAACATGAATGAATTAATGTTATTTGCATAAGGATCAAGCATGATCCCAAACCAATCCGCATTTCCCCAGTCATCTCTTTGGGATAAGGTATAACTGACAGAGTCCGGTTGAGAATCGTGCATTTCTCCACCAATGTACAAGGCATTGTCATCATAATACATGCGCACGATGGATTGATACTTCGAAGGGATTCCTGCCTTTGGATACGCATCAATAAAATCTGTAGTAATTTCAGCTTTTGACCACTGTGGTTCGGTTAACTCACCATCGATTTTAATCTCTTGAGCATTTCTATCTATTATATATGTACGTGTTTGAGACCAACTTGTTGTTGATACAAGCAGCACTAGGCTTAGGATAGAACAATATATTAGTTGAATTTTTGTCATTGTAATCGACCACAAAAATACAGATTCTCCTAAGAGGAAATCTCCTTAAACATGGTATTTTATAAATTACAGAAATGTTAACGGACAGAAATTATTTTATTTCCTCGGCCTCGGTTTTCAATAATCACAGTAAATGACTGTGTTCCTTTTTCATATGTCAGAACATAAGGAAGCTCAACCCTTGTTACTCCATTGTTGATTGTTGTACTGAACCCCATCGACTTCTTGAAGTTAATAAGTCGGCCATTAACTGGATTATCTGCCATTGCTTGTAGCTGTGAGATGATATCCGTAGTATCTCCAATAGGTAGCGCAACCATTTTCGCTGCTTTTTCAAAATTACCCTTAACGAGTGTCGAGAAAAATCTATCCGCAGTTTTGGCTCCAGCATCTGCAGATCCACATTGAGTGAGAATAAACATTAATCCAGATAGTAAAACAAATGAGTAGGCAAATCTTTTCATAGTGTAGGTTTTGAATGATTAAAGTAATAAAATCTTACGAATTGGCATTTATTTTGAAAGATGAGTTATCCTGCTATTCGTCTGATATTAAATATCTAAGAGGGAAATAGCGTCTCTATAAAATCAGTTCGAATAAAAAAGTCTTCATTTTTTTTTGAAATAGTGTTGCAAAAGAGAATTAAATCCTTACTTTTGCACTCGCGTTTGAGGAAAGCGATTCTCTATTAAAAACGTTAGAATATTTGAATACAAACAGCTACGGGGTGTAGCGTAGCTCGGTTATCGCGCCTGCTTTGGGAGCAGGAGGTCGCAGGTTCGAATCCTGCCACCCCGACTAAAGGGATGAGAAATCGTCCCTTTTTTTTTGCTAGTTTGTTTCAATATTCGGGCTCGTAGCTCAGCTGGATAGAGCACCTCCCTTCTAAGGAGGCGGTCATAGGTTCGAATCCTATCGGGCTCACTTTTAATGAAGCCAATCAATTGTTTAACAGTTGATTGGCTTTTTTGGTTTTCATAGCTTTCCTTTAAAGGAAGAATCAATGACCCTGTACTCCTGTTAACAAAGGGATAAGGAAGATTCAGGTGTTTCAAGTAAGTAGGAAATGCTCAATCTATTTTGCATTAGGATTTCACCGAATCGTTGTGACTTTTCTATGTCATCCAAAACCAACATCATAGTAATCTGCAAGTTTACTTAAATAACACACCTCTTTTAACCGAAATTCAGCTATATTCACAATAGCTTTTTCGTAAGACAAAAAAAGGAACCGTATATACCTTGAAAGGATATGTTTATCCCAAAGAATTTAAAATTGATGATAACAAAAAACACAAAAACGATTATAAAACCAAAGACTATACTGTCGAAGACGCTATTAGCACTCATTAATTATAGAAAATAGCAAGGATTAGAATCTACACGCTTGTTTTATAATTTCTCCCCTAATTCCGCAGATAAAAACGTTGATGGTTATATTATAAATTCCATACCAACTGGTTATTATTCACATTTGGGGAAGGTTTTTGATTTTATATTTCCATAAAACCGAGAGGTACTATCTTAAGCTAGTGTCCAGTTTTACGTGCAAGTCCACCTGCCATATCTACTTAAAAACAATCATTCAATTTCGAAAATTTATGACCTATATTCGCCCTGAATAAAATTTCAGTTTAACTCTAAAACCACCCTCACTATTTGAATGCTCATCATGACAACTTATTATCAAATACTCTTATTGTTGCATCTTTTTTTATTGGCATTTTCTACCAGTGCTCAAGAAAAAATCAACTATGACAAAAATCAAAGATTCTACCCCCTTCATAAGGTAATGGAAATTTTACGCGATACTACTTCTAGTATCTCTTCTGATGAGGTTCTTTTACATAAAAAAGAATTTAAACCGTATGATCGAAGTCTACTTCATCAAAAGATAAAGGGATATTGGATTCGTTTTTCCATTCACAATCAACTAAAGACAAAAGAGAATTTTCACATAAACACAGGGTACTTCGATTCCGTTGAAGTCTACGTATTGAGGGAACATGATAAATTACAATTAATCAATAAATCTGGCTTCCTCATTCATAGAAAATCAAATTCTAAAACCATTCATAGAATTAACATAATTGACTTCTCGATTGAGCCCGAAGTGAATTCAACATATTATGTTCGTATTTATAATAAATCTTTAGCCTCTCGACAAATTGCAACAATTAGCTTAAGTATAGGCTTCGATATTCTCACACCTGAGTATTTACAATCCACTTTTTTTGATATTCGTGATCATACCATCTTAATCTCAGGAGCTTTATTTATTATGTTCGTATTTAATCTCTTTCTGGCCATCAACGGGAAGGATTCATCCTATTACTGGCTCGCACTGTATAATCTCCTTTTTTGCTTAACGGGCTTAAATTCATTCGCCTATTCGATTTCATTAGGTGTGTCTGATAGTTATGTATTAATGCAGACCCTTCATTTCTACCTACCTTACACACTGATTTTGACATACATAATGTTTGCATTATATTTTCTAGAATTAAGAAAAAACGCAAAAATTCTTCACAAAATACTCTTAGGATTTGGAGGGCTAGTATTAGTAGCCATGTTAATTCACCTCATTGGACAATCTTTTTATGCTATTATTCTTATTGAATGCTCTGCACTTACAGGCTTTATTGTTCTTTTTGGAACAGCGATCAGTGTTTATCGAAAAGGTCATAAACCAGCCATCTACATTATCATTGGCGCCATAGTCATGTCAATCTTTTGTTTCAATCTCGCCCTTGGAATTATTATTGAAGGCTGTGATTATTATTTCTACGAATTCCTTGTATTAGTAGCTGCTTTGGTGGAGTTAATTGTATTTACTTATGCCGCAGTTCAAAAATTCGTGAGATCGCGAAAAGAAGTAGTGGAACTAGCAATATCGAAACAGTTACTCTTATCTCAAAAAGAAAGGTTGAAAACCGAAGTAATTGATAAGAGTAAAGCACTCGCTTCTCAAATAGCAAATGAAACTTCTCAATACCGACAATTATCTAAACTTTCCGATATTCTCAACAAGATAGATACGGATGAAAAGGACTTCCAACATGCCAAAATCATAACTAAGCAGCTTACTGCTAACACAACTTTTAAAGATGATTTTCTATTACACTTTAATGGTGTCCATAAAGACTTTGTAAGCGACCTTATTCAAATACATCCAAAACTAACAGCTAACGAAATCAAATTATGTGCCTATTTGCGGATGAATCTTAGTAGTCTAGATATATCAATTCTCCAGGGCGTTGAAAAATCAAGTGTAAATCAAGCAAGATACCGATTACGCAATAAATTGAAGCTGAATAATCAAGAAGACCTATTTACATACATTAGTAACTATCCGTTTCCAATTTGATGTTTTATTCATACACTTATTTAAGCAAATCACCTCAAAATCGATCTAATTGGAATTGAATTTATAGTCAAAGGTTCAAGACAAAGGAGGTTAACCTAAAAAATGAATCTACATCTGATCTACATCTCTATTTTCTCATATAAACAGGGACTCTCAGAACAACACGAAAGTTTATGTTTACACAAATATTAATCTTTCAAATCATTAAATTCATTCAATTATGTTTAAATTAATTACTTCTCAGAGGAGGATTTATCCCTGTGACCCATCCTCTTTTTTACTATCTAAAAAAAATGTTCCGCCGTTAAAAATGATGGTTCTTTTACTCTTTGTGTTTATTGGAATAAACCAATCATATGCTCAAATTCCCAGTTCATATACTAGGCTATCTGTAAACTCATTAAACCTGAACAGAACAGGTACAAAAATGACTGCTACTCAGTTATCCCAATTCGGACCTGCATTTGAAGGTTATCGTTGGGAGAATGGAGACGCGGTAACACAAAAATGGCGCCCTCAAGGCATCTCAGGCTATAATAAATCTGGGAAAGAATGGTCGTTGGTTTCATGGTACGGAAGGCACATAACAGGAACATTGTTTTGCAACGAAGATTATAGAAATAGGGGCGATAGGGTGTCATTCGTGGACATATCGGATATGGATAATATTCATTACAGACATGTCCTATTGGTTGATGAAAACGGTGACGAATTTTACGATATGCATGCCGGCGGTTTGGCAGTAATTGGAGACACATTATTTACGGTCGACAGCAGAGGCTCGATTGATGCTGTTTATGCCTTTTCTTTGGACAGTATTATTGAAATTCCATCGGCTGATCAAGGAAATTATTTCGGGTATCGCTATATCTTACCTAAACTACCTGGAGCTGATTCACTTCCTATTAACCCCTCTTTTATATCGTACGATTTTGATGATAATAATCTTACAGTAGGATCTTTTCAGAATTGTCCTTCAAACAACTGTTCAACACCCGAGAACAATAAACTAATTTGGTTTCAGCCAGGTGCTGTAAATCCAACTAGTAATTTCTATAACGGTTTGTTTGGAAAAATGCAAGGGCTAGTAACGGCAGATAATTTAGATAATTCGAACAAAAAAGATGTCTGGGTATCTACCAGTTATGGCTCTAGCAACAATAGTCGTCTCTATTATTTCAATCATGATTTCGGTGCAAATACAATGCAGAATCAAACTATTGATTATGGAAACAATTACGGATATATATCTATTAGCCCAGGACTAGAGGATCTGCATAGAAATGTCAATAATGAAATATGGACACTTACGGAGTTTTCGAGTAGTGGAACATGTGGAGATGGTGGTTCTACTATAAGAAGCGTTATTGCATACAATCGAAATACGATACGCCCACCTGGATCATGTGATGGTGATATTTTAGCAGAATTGAATAATGAATCAGATACTACTATTTGTACAATTGGTGCAACCGAATATTATCTACCTGAAATGAACGATGTCTCTTACATTGAGTTCAACCCAGGCCCGAGCGACGGAGTATGGATAAACGCGGACACCTTAGCCATTCCATTAAATGGGAGCAGTAGGTCCATATTTATGTGGGTTAAACAGGATAACCCGGTTAATAGTGAGACACAAACGCTATTCGCTGTTAATACGAGCTCAGGTGGAAATGTTTCTCTTTTGAATATTCGAACGAATGAAAAACTAGCCATTTTTGATGGTGGTGTCAATCACGAAGGAATAACAACTATTACAGATGGAAACTGGCATCATGTCGGCTATACATATGAACAATCTACTGGAGAAACTAAATTATATGTTGATGGTACAGTTGAAAACACTTTCATCAACAGTCAACCGGTCAGCGCTACGAATCTAATTTCTTTTGGTCAAGAGTACGACAGTGGACTTTCAAAAGGAAATTATTCAGAAAGTAGACTAACCGAAATCTCAATTTGGGATGATGTTTTGAATGCTGCTGACATAGCCTTATTTGCAAATAATCCGATTGAAGCAACTCATCCTAAGATAAGTAATCTTATTGCCTACTATAATGCAAATAAGTCTTGTGGTGATAACTTAACGATATTAAATGATGTCTCTGGAAATGGATATGATTGTCAGATAGATGGTCTTATCGGTAATCATGGAATAGAGGCACTTTCGGTAGATAGTATAGAAACAATTCCAGGCTTCAATAGTATTTCATACTTCGATGTTAACTGGCTTGAAAATGGATCATCAATTTCAACTGATGATTCGTTGGTCTTGATTACTGGAGTTTCTAACTCAGGAAATTACAGCCTAGAGTTAAGACGTGATCCTTTTGTTTACACTGATAATTGGACTGTTCAATTCCAAATAATTACTGGAACAGATGTTCAAACAGCTTGTGAATCACACACTTGGATTGACGGATTTACATATACAACTTCGAACAATACAGCAACACATGTGGTAACAAATCCAATGGGATGTGATTCTACAGTTACTCTTAATTTAATAATTAACAATTCAACTACTGGAACGGACCTTCAAACAGCCTGCGAAACATACACTTGGATTGACGGAAACACATACTCTGCTTCAAATAACTCGGCAACGTTTGTACTAGCGAATGCTGCAGGATGTGATTCAACAGTTACTCTTGATTTAACAATCAATAATTCAAATCTTGGAACAGACCTTCAAACAGCCTGTGAATCATACACCTGGATTGACGGAAATACGTATACAATTTCGAATAATACAGCAACTTATGTACTAGCGAATGCCGCAGGATGTGATTCAACAGTTACTCTTGATTTAACGATCAATAATTCAAATCTTGGAACAGACCTTCAAACATCCTGTGAATCATACACCTGGATTGACGGAAATACGTATACAATTTCGAATAATACAGCAACTTATGTACTAACGAATGCTGCAGGATGTGATTCTACGCTTACCCTCGATTTAACGATCACTCATTCAAGTACTGGAATAGATGTTCAGTCAGCGTGTGACATATACACTTGGATTGACGGAAGCACATACTCTGCTTCAAATAACTCGGCAACGTTTGTACTAACGAATACTGCAGGATGTGATTCAACAGTAACATTAAACTTAACGATCAATACTGTGGACAATACAGTTACTACAATCGAACCAACAATAACTGCGAATGCAACTGGAGTAGCTTATCAATGGATTGATTGTTCTGATAATAGCCCAATTGTAGGCGAAACGGATCAAAGTTTTACAGCAAGTGCAAATGGAAGCTACGCCGTTGAGCTTACAGAAAATGGATGTACAAATACATCTGATTGTATTACGATAGAGAATATTGGAATACTAGAAAATTCGTTTGAAACAGAAGTTGTCGTTTATCCAAATCCAACATTTGGAAAACTACAAATCGATCTAGGTCAAACTTATTCGGATATTTCAATTGATGTAACTGATAGTCAAGGGAAAATTGTGAAAAGGAAATCTTTTGGAATAACGCAAATTATCGACTTGACAATTGAAGAACCAGCGGGAGTATACTTCCTTAATATTATATCAGAATCAAAAAAGGTAATAATTAGAATAATCAAAAAATAACTATTGTAAATGGATGCTCAACTTGTGAGCATCCATTTTTTTAGACTTACAATATTATTCTGAATACTAAGTTAAGCGTGCATTTTTAGAAATATCGTACACGAAATTTGAAATAGTTCAATAATGAAAAAACGAGTTCCAATTAACAAAAAAACTACACTCCCCTATTTAAAGTGTTTTAGACTTAAATAGCCGCTAAGAATTCTGGTTCAACTTTTGATTCGGGCGGTTCATTTTCAACGAAGACAATTAACTATTAAACAGTTGATTGTCTTTTTTATTTCCCCATGTCTCCCCACATTTTTATTTTTCATTCGATTTGATTTTTTGATCATCAACACTCGGAAGAATGAGCACCAAAAAGGAATTAGAACAAAAACTGAGATTAACGGATGAAAAGACTCTTGTGCAGGGAGTTATACTAATCGAACAATCTTTGCGCTTTATGCAATGGCTAGAATAAGCATCAAACTATCAATCAATACCCTCAGATATTCTATGCTTATGATAGATTAGTCAAAACTGTTATTTCAATTGCTCAAACGACTGACGATTTCTCAAAAAGATTGGACTATCAAATGAAAAAGTTGTAAAGTCAATTCAAGGTGTCAGGGATTTCATCCCGACTTGCATTCATTCGCAAAAATCAATGCGAAATTTGCAGAAAATCAAAAAAAACTAGCTTAAGAATCTCGTTAAATTATCAAAGGCTAAATTACTTAACAGGAACCCTCATCTCCTACTCTCTCTGGGCTGCGAGACGAACCACTCACCACTAATAAACTAACAGTTAATTCTTTAAAATTGAATAACAGAGGTAATTTGTGTCATCCTTACCAATTTTTGTTAAATTCGGGCCGCACTCCCCTTTGACGCAGAAGCGTTTTTTTATTAATTAATTTAAATTAAATGCAAAGAACAAGATCCAAATTGTTTTTATCAGCTGCATGTCTTTTAGTTAGTGCATCATCTTTTTCACAGGTGAGTATTACAGGGAGTCTAACTGATAAATCAACGAAAGAACCAATCCCAAATGTCAAAATTCGAGTCAAAGGAACGGGCGTAGGAGCCTACTCGGATTTTGAAGGTACCTACTCAATTAAGGCCGCCTCAAATGATTCATTAATTTTTTCTTCAATTGAATACGGAGTTAAAGTAGTTGGAGTAGCAGGCCGTACCCAAATTGATTTGACATTGACTCCACTTGTCCAGCAAGTTGACGGTGTAGTTGTAACTGCATTGGGTATCAAAAGAGAAGAGAAGGCCTTAGGTTATTCTGTCACTACAATTAGTGGAGACGATATTCGAAAGACCAATCAAACAAATATTGCCAACAGTTTAAATGGCATAGTTGCTGGGGTTAACGTAACTAATTCATCGGGGACAGCTGGAGCTGGTTCGCGAGTTGTGCTACGTGGTTATGCTTCTTTAACAGGAAACAACGAAGCATTATATGTAATTGATGGTGTAAAAGTTAACAACGACACTTATGGATTAGGTGGAGAAAAATCGACTGAATCAGTTAGTAACTCCAATAGAGGAATTGACATTAATCCTGAAGATATCGAGTCGATGTCAATATTGAAAGGAGGAGCGGCAACAGCACTTTATGGTATTGATGGTGCCAATGGGGTCATTCTCATCACTACCAAAAAAGGTAAAGCGATGGGTAAAGGAACTGTATACGCTAATGCTGGTTCGTCGATTACTATTTCACAAGTAAATAAATTACCAGAACTTCAAAGTAAATATTCTCAAGGTACTTCTTGGTACAGTGCAGATGGAATTACACCAGAATACTATAATCCTGAATCGGGGTGGTTAACAAGTTGGGGGCCATCAGTAGATGAGCTTACTTATGACAACAGTGTAGCAAATCCTTATGACGCGAATGGTAGTATTATTTTGAGGCCTAATACTTCGGATGCTCCGATTAATACATATGATAATCTTAAAGATTTTTTCCGAACAGGAATAACAGCGAAAAACAACTTTACCGTTGGAGGAGGAAATCAAATGGCTACTTATCGTTTATCTGTTTCAGATGTTCGTGAGTCTGGTGTCGTTCCTTTGAATACATTTAAAAGGACGAATGTCAGTTTTGCATCTGGACTCAATTTCTTCGACAAGAAAATGTCTATAAGTACATCTATTAATTACATTAATTCAGGTGGTCGAAGAATTCAGCAAGGTTCAAATTTATCGGGTATTATGCTCGGTCTATTGAGAACTCCTGTATCATTTGACAATTCGAATGGTTTGGATAAGCCATGGAATGAACCAGACTCTTATGAATTTGAGGATGGATCTCAGCGAAACTACCGTGGAGGTGGAGGATATGATAACCCATTTTGGTCAGTAGCGAAGAACCCATACAATGATAGAGTTAATCGAATAATTGGAAATGTTCAGGCGAGCTACGAATTTTCTAAATGGGCAATCTTGGGCGTAAACATTGGAATGGATCGTTACGGAGATAGAAGAACGCAAAGTTATGCTATCGGTTCAAGAGCTTTCCCGAATGGGAAAATTGTAGAACAGTTTATTAACGTTGCACAAACTGATGCTTACTTAACACTTTCCGGTGGTGAGTACTTAGATGAAAATAATACGTTTGATTTAAGATATACAGTTGGACTAAATGCCTTCACTTATTCGTCCGATGATTTATATACCGTAGGAAATGGATTTGGTTTTAATGGCTTCGATAATTTAGCGAATGCAAGTACAATTAACTCTACGAAAGTATTGAACAAATATAAGTCTGCTTCTATGTTTGCAAGTGTTGATTTAGGTTATCGTTCATTGCTTTACCTTACTTTAACTGGTAGACAAGATTACGATTCTCGCTTCATGGTTCCTGGAAAAGAATTCAAGGCCAAAGACATCGGTTTCGGTTACCCTTCTGTTTCTACAAGCTTTGTATTCTCTGAGTTAATCAACAAAAACAAAAAGAACTCTAAATTGGATATCGCTAAGTTGCGTGTTTCATGGGCACAAGTAGCAAAAGCTCCAAGTAGCTTCTATGCAACTTCTACCGTTTATTCGACTTCAGCTGTTCAAGATGGATGGACGAATGGGTACTCATTCCCATATCAGTCTATTTCAAGTTTCTTGCTAGGTAACGTTCAAGGGAACACAGGTTTGGTTCCTGAAAAATCGAATGAAATTGAGACTGGAGTTAGTCTTTCATTCTTCAAGCGTCGCCTTACAATGGATGTTGCATACTACTATAGAAAAACGACAGATGCGATTCTTCCTGCTGCGATCTCTCCAACTACTGGTTTTACAGATGCAATCTTAAATTCAGGTGAACTACACACAAATGGAATTGATATTGCGCTTGGTGGAGTTATTGTAAAGAAAAAAGCGGTAATATGGAGAGTTGGTACAACGTTTACGAAGTACAAAACGATTGTAGATAAATTGGCTAATGGTTTAGATCAGTTGTTTATTGCTGGATTTACAGGAACTGGAATCTACCATATTCCAGGTGAAGAATTCGGTCAGATTTATGGTGGAGATTACGCTCGTTTGGATGATGGTACAGTTGTGATCGATGATGATCCGACATCGCCAAATTACGGATACCCATTGGCCAACCCAGAATTAAAAGTTATTGGAAATCCAAATCCAGATTTCATTCTTGGAATTAACAACAGCTTTGATGTGAAACGTTTTTCTTTCTCTTTCTTATTCGACATGAAAGTTGGCGGTCAAATGTGGAACGGTACAGAAGGAGCCCTTACATTCTTTGGAATGAGCGGTTTAACTGAAGATCGAGATGCACCAGGTACAACTTCTACTGTAATTGATGGAGTTTACGGACACTATGATACTCAAGGTAACTTAGTAGTAAGCGGAGGTGATAATACAACAGAAGTTGGTTTGAATGAAGATTGGTACACTGGAAACGGTGGTGGGTTTGGTAGTGTAGCTTCGCCTTTCGTGCAAGATGCATCAACTTACCGATTGAGAAATGTATCTGTTTCTTATTCTATTCCATTGAAAGCAGCAAAACATGTAAAAGATTTGAGCGTATTCCTTACTGGAAACAATCTTCTTCTTTTTACACCGTACACTGGAATCGATCCTGAAACAAGTTTGACAGGAGGTTCAAGTAATGGACAAGGGTTGGATTATTTCAACATGCCGAACACGCGATCATTGACTTTCGGAATAAACATTAAACTTTAACATCATGAGAAAAATAACATTTTTAGCTATTATTTTGACAGCTGTCTCTTTTGTTTCTTGTAAGAAATATTTTGACGATGTCAATACGGATCCAAACAGTCCAATAGAGGTTACTCCATCTGCAGTTCTTCCGGGAATTGAAGCCAAATTGAGCTATGCGCTCGCAGGAGACGGCTCTCGTTATTCTACAATCTTGAATCAACAGATTAAAGGTGTTTCTAGGCAGTGGGCAGTTTTGGAAAATTACAACTTTGTTGGAGAGGATGTGAATACCCTCTATGAAGTGCTTTATGCAGATGTTCTTCAGGAATTGAAGGAGCTACAGAAAGTTGCTGATAGAGATGGTTTAAATCATTACAATGGAATTGCAAAAACCCTTGAAGCGTATACGCTCTTGTTTATTGCTGATCATTGGGATTCTTCCCCATATTCAGATGCATTCCAAGGAATTGAGAATTTGCAACCTCTTTATGACAATCAACAAGAATTGTATGCAGCAGTGTTTTCACTTTTAAGTAATGCGAGAGAAGATTTTGCACAACCAGCAGGACCAGTTGCTCCTGGAAGTGACGATCTCATCTATCAAGGGAGCGTAGCAGATTGGATTAGTCTTACGAATTTTATTGAAGCCCGAGCAAACTTGCGCTTAGCAAAGAACGATCCTTCAAAATATCAAGATGCACTTACATTGGTGTCTAGTGGGTTAACAAGAGATTTTGCCTTTGAATATACTGGCGGAAACTTTGCTCATCCAATGTATCAGTTCAATGAACAAAGGGGTGATTGTTCCATTGGGACACGTATTTCAGAGTTACTTGTGTCGTACAGTGATCCTAGAGATGCATTGTTTAACCAGCCTTTTGATGATGCTAACACATACATTACGCGAGACCTTACGGATAAAATGGCTACGTTAGTAGAACAAAAATTCATTGAAGCTGAATGTACATTCCAAGTTTCTGGAGCTGCGGCAGCGCATCCGATTTATTTGAGTGCTATTACTATGGCGCTTGAATCAGAGAGCATTTCTCCAGCAGACATTGCAACGTATCTTGGTCAAGTTAGTGTAGATCCAGGTGCAGCAAATATTACTCTTGAGCATATTATGAATCAAAAATACCTTGGGTTGTTTTTACACTGTGAGACGTTTACTGATTGGAGACGAACAGGCTTCCCAACTCTTACACCTAATGCTGGATCCACAATTCCTAGAAGATTTCCAGTTCCGCAGAGTGAGCGTAACTTAAATAGTGTGAACATTCCGGCAGCAACCATCTATTCGTTGGTTAATTGGGAATAAGTTAATTTATTGAATACGAAAAAGGCTGCTTCAGAAATGAAGCAGCCTTTTTTATTGAAGTAGTGTGTCCCGTCTTGAAATAGCACTACACAAAAAACTGAACACCAAGTAAGATCACATTTTGAACGTATGTGCTACATAATCAAATAAACGGCTTACATCGTTTCTCCGCTGTTCTCTGAAATATGTCCGAGATACTATTTGAAGTAACGTTTTTCTGATTTAGTAAGGTGATTTACTAAATCAGTAAGCCTTTAGACATGGTATAAAAATAACCAATATACTTTCTAATAGTCAGCATTAATGAGCCATTTTACACAATATACAATGGTATAATTTGAGCAACAAACGTTAAACTTAAAATACGCACTCATCGTCTTCCTGTTGAATACTCACAAAAATTTAATTTTTAGAACGATGAAAAAAACGATAATGATTATTACTGTACTGATGATCTCACTTACTTCTTTTGGTCAATGGACAACGTTGATTACCGATCCTGCCAACGATCAGGCCTTGATAAATGGATCTCCTGGATTGGATGGAACATCCTTAGAGTATATGTATGATGCAATCAATGACAATGTTATGTTCAGGATAACATGCACTAATCTTGCGGCTCATAGCACCACCCCATCTGCCGATTTTAACTTTTCTCTACCAAATGGATTAGATAGTGGAAATGGGAGTGCTTTATTCTGGTCGTCATCTACTCCGGTGCACAAAACCGCGGCATGCTATACTGCAACAGGCGGTAGCGCACCAAGTAACTATACATATGGTCAAGGTTGGCATAATGTAATAGAAGAAACGGCCACTTTTAATAGCTTATGTGCTTCCTGTGTGACAATTTACACCGACGTTCCAGCGAATACAATAACGTACACAATGCCTAGAACTGGTATCATTACAAATACGGAAATGGGAGGTAACTCCGCCACAATTGGATTGGTAATGAATGTAGGGAATAACGTCTCTTGGTCAGATGCTATTACGAACACTTCTGGAGGAGCATCTGCAGTAACATTCACGATTAACCTTTCGAGCAATCCTGGTCCAGTTTTGGTTTCTTCTATTGGTGTTACAGGTCAAGGAGGCGTCACAACGATTAGTAATACTGGAGGAAATTTACAAATGATAGCTGCCGTCTTACCTGCAAATGCAGATGATAATACTGTTGCTTGGTCTGTACAAAATGGAACGGGTATGGCAACAATTGGCGCTTCAGGCCTCTTAACGGCTGTTACAGACGGGACCGTAACAGTAACTGCGACAGCAAACGACGGATCAGGAGTTATGGGAAATGTGGTAATTACGATTTCGAATCAAACGAATGCAATTTCCTCTTTTAGTATTTCCCCCTTCTTGATTTATCCAAACCCAACCGAAAATTTGCTTACCATTTCAACAGAATCGATAAATGCAATGTCAATTGAGATTCTTTCTTTAGGTGGCGAAATTATTATGAATGAGCGCATCAATAGTAATCTTCAAACAATTGATGTAAGCAATCTTGATTCTGGAGTTTACATCGTTTTTGTATCCTCTGATTCTGGAGAAAAATGGGCAAAAAGGTTCATTAAACATTAAAAGATAGAGGAGACTTATGTTTAGGGGAAGATTACACAAACGGCTATTGCATTTTTATGTTCCGATTTCTTCCATTAACCTATTTAGCTGCTGCAAATCATCTAAACAGTAGTTCGAGAAGACTCTCACTCTGTCCGCATTAGGGGATAACTTACAGTCCAATGTAAGTGTCCCCTTTTTTAATGCCTCGAAATCCGTACAAAAAACGAGCAGTATGCTGTTAACCTAGTGTTCAGAATTATGTTGCAAGTTGTTTTTTGAAATGTGAACTTCTCTGGAAAGATCGAATAAATGCTTATTTCCCTCTGATCAAATGGAAATATCCATGTCCAGTATATACTTTATCCG
>NVXP01000167.1 GCA_002733985.1 Fluviicola sp.
AATAATCTTTTTCATATTTATTTCTTTCAATTCAAACGATACAAATGAGGATGATTATAATTATGATGGAGAAATTGACTCAATTTACGATGCTATATATTTTCCTTGAGGATTATGACCCATGGTAGATATGTTTGATAATCCTATAATTAGCCAAACCATTGTTGAGGCGTTTGAAAATATGGAGGTTACGATTGTAGATATGCAAGGAAGGTTGATAAGTGAACTTAAATTAGAGAGTAAGCTAACAACGATTGATCTTAGTGAAGAAGCTGGAGGAGTATATTTTCTGATAATTGGAAATGGCGATAAGAGTCAAGTAATCAGAGTTGTGAAAGAATAAACAATTTCAGTTACTCAACAATACTCGCATTCGCATCGTCCATTGCATCATCATCAAAACTATCCAAGTAGATCTGCGTTGTCTTTAAATTTGAATGTCCTAACCCTTCTGAAATCAATGAAACGGGAATCATCTTCCGTTTTGCAATTGTTGCCCAGGAATGGCGGGCGAAATAGGTCGTCAATTCCTCATCGATAGTAGCGAGCTTTCCCATTTCACGCATCTTACGATTAACACGTTTTCGTTGTTGCTTATACCTTTTTCTACCTTGCTCAGTATTTTCATACCCAACTGGAAACAAAAAGTCATCATTTCCTTTTGAGGCTAAATCATAACTATTGAGAATTGAAATAGATTCCTCCGTCATTTTGATGGAAAATGATTTTTGAGTTTTACTTCGGTTGTATCGAATTCGTCCTGACAAAAGTATTCCCTTAGAATTATATTCCGACTGAATCAACTGTGATTTTTTCAATTGAACAAGGTCGATGAAATTCAATCCCATATTATTAAACATGAAAAGGAAGTAATTTCGAGCATTCCATATAGCAGATTTCGGTTTTAGAGCTAGACCACGAATTTTGTCAATATCCGACATTCGAAGAGCGCGATTCTTTGTCTTTGGACTTCTTGGGATTTTGAATTTCCGAAACGGATAAACTTCTTCGCCAATGATCCCTTCTTCAATTGCTTCATTGTAAAGTGCTTTAACCTGTCTCAGATAAGCTCCCACAGTATTAGGCTTGTTTCCGCGGGAGTAACAGGAAGCGCAGAAATCTTTAAGGAAAGTAAGATCAACCTCCGAAAAAGAAACATCAGGCGTATTCGTGAATCGCTCAATTGATCGCATCGCGGTTTCGATAGCATCTGCACTTCCATGTTTCGATGAGAAACGCATTCGTTCGATCTTTTTCTGTGAATAAGCAGTTAATGAAGCTTTGTTCGTTCGGTTGATGATGAATTTGGTCTTCTGCACATCCGTAGTGGAATCATTCGATAATACTTCAGCTTCAATTTTTGCTTTTAGGTCGGAGATTGAAACCCGAGGAAGTTCGATACGTAATTGTTCGATGAGAGATTCCGCTTTTGATAACTTGGCTCTAACGCGAACACCAATCGCTTTGTGATAGTCAACATTAATTGGGGTTAAATTCGGTTGATCCCATTCTTCTCTCTTGAAATAATATTTCAAAGAAATCGTTCGTGTCTTAGAGTTATGCGCTAATGAAAGAATCAATGGAAATGTTCCATCGGGGCGCTCACAATTTTTGCGTTGATCCAATTTTAGTTTAACTTTAGCCATGATAATTGCGTGCTTTATTGCGTGCTTTTATCCTTGAAAATACGCAATTTTCCATAAACGACACAGTTTGACTATTTAAAAACGCCTATATCAGTACGTTTTTGATCATTTCCGACTATTTGAGATTGTTCAAAACCTGACTCATAATCAGGGGGTCCATGGTTCGAGCCCATGTGGGACCACAAAAATTGTAAAAGGCATCCGAATTTGGGTGCCTTTTTTGCATTTTATATTTCTATCGTCCCCGTAACAGTTGCACTACTGCGAAACTAAAATTAGCCTTCGTCAACTGATAGATAGAGGGAAAAAAATAAAACTCAAGCACATTTTCAGTATAACGAACAGTAAAAAACTTCTATTCCAGCCTAAAAACACTCCTCAAAACGATCTCAACGCGAATGTCTTAACTCCATAATCAAAGAGGTATCAATACGACACAACGGATAATAATTTTCACCGTCAATGGAATAGAATATTAAACCCAACCACTGATGAAATACATAAATGTAATCTCTACTTTTATTTTGTACGTTGCTTTTGGACTTGTTTCGTCCAAAGTGGAAGCCCAATTTTTGAATTCTAATTTCGCCACGAACGGCTATACTCAAGATGTTTTATGCTATGGTGAAGGGAAAGAAACTCTAGTTCAACCAGATAATAAAATTTTGGTTGCAAATCAGAGACGCAGTTACTATTCCAACACAAATACTCCAGACGAAAACTACCTCTATTGCAATAGGTATAATGTAGATGGAAGTTTAGACGCTTCATTTGGAACGAATGGAATAGCTCGGTTTCATCATCACAACGAATCAGAAGTGATGGACATTGCTTTGCAATCGAATGGGAAGATATTAATTGGAGGGGAATCAAAGTATTGTGGAAACATCACTTGTGGATGGAGGAACTTGGTTTTAGGACGATTAAACACAGATGGTAGTACTGATCTGAATTTCGGCAACAGTGGAGTGATTGAAGCAGAGTATATTTTTGGGCCGATGTATTTAGGATCCAGCATTAATTCCATAGAAGTATTGAGCTCTGGGAAAATAATAATTAGTGGAATTTCACGAATTTCCCCTGATGGCACCACCAATGGAGTGATTCGTCCTTTTGTTGCTCGACTTACTGAAGACGGACTACTCGATACCTCCTTCGGTTCTACAGGTACTGGATTAACTTTTGTCGATCAGTTTTCCATTTATTTGGCATATGATATGCACATTGCTGATGATGGTTCAATTTTGTGGTTAACCAAAGAGAGTTACAAGACAGTTGTCGTAAAGTTAACATCAAGTGGTGTGTTAGATGCCAGTTTCGGAAATGGTGGTGCTCTGACTATTGATATTGGGACAAACTCCAGCAGTTTTGTTTCGATGGATATTCGTACAGATAACAAATTAGTTCTTGGAGGGTATATAATGAATAGTGCAGAAGATACGAGTGTTGTCATCACATTAAATTCGGATGGAAGCTTGTACAGTCAAGTAAGTGAAATCTTTATTGATATTCCAATGGGTGACGCTCGAATTTCTGCTATAAAATGTGTATCGAACAATCAGGTGCTAATTGCCGGGACATTGATTTGTGATACGACGTCATTTAATAACCCAGCTCGACTGGGATTTATTGGCCTGTTAAATGAAGATGGTACGTATGATCCTTCTTTCGCTAGTACGGGTATAATGACTTTCAGCTTAGCGGCTCAGGGCAATTTTAATTGGACTTTCCTAGAAGACCTTGAAGTATTGTCGAATGGCAATATTCTTAGCACAGGAGGGCGTACTACTCAAGGAAATAGTGTAAAAAAGCAGCTGCTGTTGATGTCTTTAAACTCTGATGGAACGATTACTTCTTCGAATAGCATTGAAGAAGTGCCTAATGTTTCTGATATCTTGGTATATCCCAATCCATTAAATGAAGCAAGCGTTTTGAGTTATTTCAGCACAGCAAGTACCTCTGTTTCTATTGATCTTTTTGATCTTTCAGGGAGACATTTACATTCTTATTTTTCAGGGATTCCGAAATACGGAAAGAACCATCTTGAACTAAAATCGGGAGTTGATTTCTCTAAAGGGAATTATTTTTTGAAAATCAAATCAATAACTGGGAGTAGAACAATACAAATTCAAATGTGATTTTTCAGGAAAAGACTTCAAAAGAGAGATCGATCCACAATCAATTTACCGAGAACGTTGAGACGATCAACAGAATTGAACTTAATATTCAGTAAGCAATTTAACTTGCTTACTGTGTTCAATGATCATATTTGGTGTGTTGTTGTATTCGCTGATTTTTCCTGTAAAGCAAACTTCCTGATCTAGGAGGTATACCTCAGGTTCGTAATCAAAGTTTTTGATACTCGATTGAAAGATAGAGATACTGAAAATTTGATTCGGAAACTTCTTATCGAGATTAATGAAAACGTGCCCCTTCTTGTGCTTTTTTGTACTCACTACCTTGCCACAAACGGTCTGCTTCTTACTGCTATCAATTAGGCCATTAACTCTACGCGTGTTGACTGCATTTTCAGGTAATCGATCTAAGGAAATACCAATTACATCGTTTTGTTGAAGGGCAGGAAGCCAGTCCTTGTAATTTTGATGTGATTCAATAGCATTCTCTAATTTGTCGTCGAGCTTGGAGAAAAGATCATATCCAAGTATCTGCTCAATACTATCTATGCTCACCATAAATGATTCTAGCGGATTCTTGATTTTTTTATGTGGAAGGATAAACCCAATTCCTCTTTCATTCTTCACATCTAAAGCGACTTTTACAAAGTAGTTTGGAATCGAGATGTCATTAACTCCTCTTTCTAATTTTGGGAGGCTGCTATTAAGGACCGGAGCAGTAACAATTATCAAACTCGTATTATGTTTTGTAACGTATTCCCGCATCCAATTTTCTAACTCGGCCCATTTAAGGCGGTTGAAGTCACCCAATTGTGGAGACATGTTTGAGTAGAAGTAACTTTCCGAGAGTGCTTTCTCGCTCCACCTAAAGTCAGCAGATGGAGCTAAATGCCCACGATCATATCCAAATCCATCGTATTCATACGTGCCATCAGCTTTTAGTTCTTTCAGAAAGTAATCCTTTTCAATAGATGAGCCCGAAGTGACAAGAGGATCTTCCCTGAAATCATTTGATCGAGAAGCGTTACCAGTTGCGATCGCAGGCAATATTATATGCATGACCCAATTCGCTTGTTCGTGGTCTTCATTGTAGCTTAGAGTGTATGCCAAGTGAGAGACTATTTGCTCATTAACACCAGTCTTCGGCACGCCAACCTTTTCAATTTGATCCTGGATCCAGTTAAGCTTTAAGGTTTCCAATTTCTCGGTGAGAACTACTTTTGCGTTATCAAGAGAATCAATACGTTGATTTATTAAGCTTATTTCAGGCGTTTCAATTTGTCCGTAACAAATAGAAGAGAGCGCTAGCGCTAAAAGTAGGAGGGTCAATTTCATTCGGAGTAGTTTCTTGTGGACTAAAGTTAAGCTATTTTCAGGAATGAATTTAATTGTTGGTGCTCACATCTGAAATAGATCACATATGTGAGCTCTCAATTTGAAAAAAGAGATTTTCCATGTCCTATTGTGTGAGCCATATAAATAATTGTTGCACTACTATTGAACACATACTTTTTACATTAATAGAGTAAATGTAAAAAGATGGTGTGCAAATTGAATGAAGTAGCAATTCAGAACAAATAGGTGCTAGTTCATAACAATCATTAGAATCGAACCACAATTAATTCTTTATTCAAAAGAAAATACCTGATATCATGATCACAGAGATTTTGTAAAGGCTTGACCTTATTAAATTCAAGATTGAACTGTTAAAATTCTCTCATATTTCACATAAAACCAACTAAACCGTTCAAATACCATTTTTTTCTTGGGTCTAAATTTCATAGCTTTGCGCCTATAACAAAAAGAATATTATGAAAAAACTTCTACTCTTATCCGTTTTGGCGGTAGTCGGTCTGATTGTGCCGAGTATTGTTACTGCGCAGATAACCACTTTCCCTTACACACAGGACTTTGAATCGTTCGCCCAATGTGGTGGATCATGTACTTCAACTTGTGCACTTCAAGACAACTGGGTGAATGCTGCATCAGCAACCAGAGATTTCGCTTCCGATATAGGTGGTACTGGTTCAAACCCAACAGGTCCGCAAACTGGCGGAACTGCAGTAGGCAGATATCTATATACTGAGGCATCAAGTCCTTGTTATACTGGGTCGAACTCTTGGCATTTAGAGTCTCCAACAATTGATTTAACCGGAACGAACGATATTCAGTTCAATTTCTGGTACCACATGTACGGACAATCTATGGGAACAGCTCACATTGATGTTACTGAAGATGGAGGTTTAACTTGGACACTAGATGTTATTCCGGCTTGGACGGATAATCAAGATTTATGGCAAGAAGAAACTGTAAGTTTAGCTGCATTCACTGGAGTTGTTACGGTTCGTCTTCGTTATGAAGATCCTCCAAACTACTATGGTGATTTCGCTTTTGATAACGTTACTATTTACGACCTATTGCAAAATGATGCGGGTGTTTCTGCATTTATTAACCCAAATGTACCTACTTGTACATTCAATGATTCTGTTGAGATTGAGTTAACGAACTTTGGAACAGATACCTTATTTAATGTAAATATCAACTGGCAATGGAACGCTGCGGTTCAAACGCCATTAGCTTGGACAGGAAGTTTACTTCCAGGAGCGTCAATGAACGTTTATCTTGGAACGGTTGCTTACGGAGTAGGTGATGATTTAATTGCTTGGACTGATACTCCAAATGGTGTTACTGAAATTCCTTCAGGAACTGGAAATGACAGTCAATCTTTAATTGGATTGAACACAGGTTTATCTGGTACATATGTTATTGGTGCAACTGGTGATTATTTAGATTTCGCAACAGCAGTAGCTGATTTGAATATGTTCGGAGTTTGTGGACCAGTTGTCTTCGAAGCTGAAGATGGTGTTTACAACGAACAATTTATTCTTGGATCAGTGATCGGAATGGATGCTACTAACACAGTAACTTTCCGTTCTCAATCTGGAGATCAAGCATTAGTAACGATTTCATTCGCTGCTACTTTGTCAACTGAGAACTACGTAATTGCATTGGACGATGCTGATTACTACAGCTTCGAGCAAATGACAATTGAAAATTCAGGTGTGACTTATGGTCGTGTACTTGATTTTCAAGGTGGTTCTAACTGGAACACTGTTACAGGATGTCATTTAAATTCATTGAATACAACTACAACTTCTACAAACAGATGTGTAATCTATTCTGCTTCAGGAAACAATAACGACAACAACTGGTTTGTTGATAACGTGATTGAAGGTGGTAGTTATGGTATGTACTGGTACGGAACAGGAACTACTTCACTTACAAATGGAACGGTAGTCGACGGAAACGATTTCTTAAACAACTATTACTACGGATCTCGTCAGTACTATGTTAATAACACAGTATTTACAAACAACCGTACATACGGTGAGTCAGTTTATACAGGAACACGTTTTGCAAATTACTTCTACTACTGTGATGGAACTTTCAAAATCACTGGAAATGAAATATACTCATTAGGGACGTCAGGATGGTACTACGGTATCTACTTAGGACAATCTGATGGTGCTGCTTCTGACAGAGGTTTGGTTGCAAACAACATGATTCAAGTTGGTAAGCCAGGAACTACATCTACGATGTACGGTATTTATTCAACGAACTCTGGATTCATGGACATCTACGGTAACAACGTTCTTGTTTCTGAAGGTGGTGCTTCATCTCGTGCGCTTTATGTAACAAGTGGTGGTGCAACTGAAGTGAAGAACAACAACTTTGTTAACTACACAGCTGGTTACGGTGTTTACCTTGCTAGTTCATTCTCAGTTTCTGAAATGGATTTCAACAACATTCACTCACCAGGTGGAAACGTAGGATACTTCGGAGGAAATCAAGTGACTTTGACAGATTGGCAAGCAGCTTCTGGATTTGATGTAAATGGAATGGATTTAGATCCACTTTATCATTCAGCTACTGATCTTCACGTTTGTGCAGATACATTAAATGGAGCTGGTATTACTCATCCTTCTGTAACGGTAGATTTTGATGGTCAATCACGTGCAGCAACTCCAGACATCGGTGCTGATGAGTTCTCACCACTGTCTACAGCATTCTTAGGGTCTGATGTTTCACTTTGTACTGGTGATAGCGTTCAGCTTGCAGCTGGTGCGCCTTCTGATGCGATCTTATGGTCTACAGGAGATACAACATTAGCTATCTGGGTTTCAACTGCAGGAACATATGATGTTTCAATTGTAGGAGTTTGTGGTTCTGGAGCAGATACAATCATTGTTACTGCTGCTGCTGATGTTTATGCAGGTTACTTAGTAGCAGATTCATTGTGGTTCTGTGCTGGAGGTTCTGTTGAGTTGACATCAAGCATGACAGCTGATACATACGCATGGACTGGTGGTTCAACAAATGATTCATTGACTGTTACAGCTGGTGGAACATATACGTTGGACATTACTGATGCATGTGGTTCAGGTTCAGAATCTGTTGTTATTGAAGAGTTCGATACACCAGTTGCTGGATTTACATCTACAACGTCATTTGCTACAGGAGTCTTCACAAACACTTCAACTGGAGGTGGAAATGCGACTTACTCATGGGATTTTGGAGATTCAAACTCATCTACTGAGTCTGACCCAATTCACGCTTATGGTAACCCAACTTCATTCTTGGTAACATTGACTGTGACGAACGAATGTGGAACTGATACATTCTCAGATTCAATAACATTGTCTACTGTAGGTATTGATGATTTATTCTTAAACGGTGATGTTTCGGTTTACCCGAATCCATCTAAAGGAGAATTCACAATCGACATGACAGTATTGGTATCTTCAGATATCACTGTTCAGGTTGAGAACATCTTAGGAGCTATCGTTTACGTAAGCACACCAGGATCTGTTCAAGGTATTTACTCTGAAAACATCTCATTGGGTAATGCACCTGCTGGAATGTACTTCGTAAGAGTATTTGCTGGAGAGCAACAACTTGTTAAGAAAATTATTGTTGAGTAATTCAACAAACTAATTTTGAAAAGGTCTTCTCCCCCGATAGCTATCGGGAGAGAAGACCTTTTTTTTGTGCCTGGTTTTCGATGAATCCGATTGTCTGATCGCTGCGCTTCCCGAAAGTAGATCTCAGTTATCGACTGATGCCAAACCAATCCATACTATGAGTATCATCCAGCGATCTAATAATCCAACCATCCAATCAATTCGACCAATTCGATCAATCCGATTGTCTGATCGCTGTGCTTCCCGAAAGTAGATCTCAGTTATCAATGATGTCTAACCAATCCATACTATGAGTATCATCCAGCGATCTAATAATCCAACCATCCAACCATCCAACCATCAAATCAATTCGAGCAATTCGATTGTCTGAT
>NVXP01000168.1 GCA_002733985.1 Fluviicola sp.
AAAGGGCGAGGAAAAGGGAAAATTTCTCCAGAAACACTCGTTGAGGAATTCATCACTTCGTTTAAGAAAAACAGGTACGAAACGAGTATCGGGAAAGTGAAGATGCTGCGATTTCTACACAGGATTTCACCTGCTTTAGCAAGCAAGATTATCAATAAATAAGTCGACTTATCGGAAGTCGTACCACCAACCAATCATTTTATTAAATACAAAAAAACATGAAAGTAGATTATTTTAATGACCAACTAGAAGACAAAGCAGTCCTCATAAAGCCGCACGAAGGAGAACGCTATGAAATTGGGGGGAACTCATTTACCTTTAAAGTGACCAGTGAGATTTCAAAGGACCAATTGGGCGTGTATGAGATTGTTTTAGCCCCGATGTCCATTGGAGCGAAATTGCATTATCACAGGTTCATGGATGAAACGTTCATCGTAACAAAGGGGGTATTGACGTTTGAAACTGGAACTGATGCATTTCAAGCCGAAGCGGGATCTGTTGCTTATGCTCCACGGTTTTCTCCCCATGGATTTAGAAATGACACTTCTGAGGAAGTAAGGTTGATGCTAATTTTCAATCCATCATCGAAAAGAGAAGGCTTTTTTAGTGGTTTGCATGAAACGCTAAATGAAGTTCCTATTGATCCTGAGAAATATTTAAAGCTTTACAATAAGTACGATAGTTTTCCTGTTGATACTTCGAATATGATTCCAACGAGAGAGTAGAACAATGTATAAAATTCATTTCCATGCAGCTTTTACAAACGAAAGCACACACTTAAACCTCTCTTCGTCACTAAAGACCTGTTACAAAAAATATGACATATCAAGTATTAGTTTTGCTTTTACTTGATATGTCAAGTACTTATTTTATCTTTGTTTGATATATCAAGTACTATGAATTTAAATAACCCATCCTTCACCATTTTCTATTCTATCGAGGAAGCGATAAAAGCGTATAGGAAATTGAGTTTAAGAAAAATAGAAACTGTGATCCCAGATATTACAGTTGACCAAGCCTTGGTGCTTCAATTGATCAATGAAGAGAAACTAACGCAAACCGAAATCGCTGATTTAATTTTTAAGGACTACGCGTCAATGTCACGGATCATTGCTCTGATGATTAAGAAGGATTTTCTGCTGAAAGAAACGGACAAAAATGATGGGCGAGTATCAATTTTAAAGATTACAAAAAAAGGCGAATCAGCATTAAAGCAGCTTGTCCCAATTATAAATCAGAATAGAAAAACGGCACTGGAAGGTCTTACAAGCGAAGAGCTGGAAAACCTTAAAAAGATGCTCAACAAAATCACACAAAACAGTAAAAAATGAAGAAATCAATTTGCTTTATCATAGCACTTGCTCTTTTCTCGTGTAAAGAGAATACAGGTAAAACGGAGGTAAAGAAACAAGAGCCCGTCAGTAATACCTCAAAAATTGACAGCTTGTTGAAAAAGTATGAGCAAAATGGAGGGTTTATGGGAAGTTTAGCGATATCTCATAAAGGAAAAATCGTTTATACCAATGCCATTGGTTTTAGTGATATTGAAACAAAAAAGAAATCCACTATTGACACAAGGTATCGTATCGGCTCTATTTCAAAAACGTTTACTGCAACTCTAATTTTCAAAGCTATTGAAGAAGATAAACTGGCGCTAAACCAAACGATTGAGACGTATTTTCCCAATGTGAAAAATGCGAAGAAAATTACCATCGCTCATTTACTTCAACACAGAAGCGGGATTCACAATTTCACACGAGATAAAAGCTTCTCGGAGTTTCGGACGCACTACAAATCACCTACAGCAATGCTTACCATGATTTCAGGGTACGACAGTGATTTTGAACCTGGAAGTACAGGTGATTATAGTAATTCTAATTACTTCTTACTGTCTCTAATTCTCGAGAAAACGTTCGATGCAACATATGAACATATTTTAGAAGAGAAATTGATTAAGCCATTGGGGCTGAAGAATACCTATTCTGGAAAAGAAACAGATGTGAACAAGAACGAGTGCTATTCATATGTTTTTGCAGACAAGTGGACTAAATTCCCTGAAACGGATATGTCCATTACCATAGGAAGTGGTTCAATTGTTTCAACGCCAAAAGATCTAAATAGATTTATGGAGGCTCTTTTTACGGGCAAAATACTCTCAACAGAAAGCGTAACATTAATGAAGTCGATAAAAGATAATCATGGATGGGGAATCTTCCGATACAAGATCCATGATAGAGAAGGGTACGGACATGGAGGACATCTTGATGGGTTTCGGTCAAGCTCAATTTACTTTCCTGAAGAAGAGCTAAGTTTCACCTTAACCACGAATGCTTCTAAGACAGACGTCAATACGATCTATTCTGAAATTCTTGATTTGTATTTTAGTGATGCCGTTAAGGAAATCTCAGAAAGTGAAGTTGAAAAATTTGCTGGGGCATACATATCAGAAGAAGACAGAAAGGAAGAAATGGTCTTTGTTAAAGATAAAGCCACGTTAATTCATGTAATAAGCGACGAATTTAAAGAACTACTGGTTTATAAAGGGGATAATAGATTTGTGATGAATCAAATGCACGGTGGGTCCATATCATTCACTTTTTCACCTGATGGCAAAGAGTTAACGCTCGAACAAGGTGATTACACAGGAGTATATAGAAAAGAGTAACTGCGAACGACAATCGTTCTAAGTAGTTGCTCAGAATCATTGCCAACCAGTACTGAATAAATCAGGTTCAGCGTATTATCGGGGAATGGACTTTCGGTAAAATAGCTCTTTACAAGATCAAGATGTGTTATGTGTGAGAGATGCATATATTTACAAGTCTAAAACAAATCAACCATGCTAAAAAAACGAACGTACATTCTAATTCTTGGAGTAACAGCTAGTCTATTCTCGTGCTCAGAAGCGTCTACGGAATCAGATCCAACAGTAGAGATCGAGAGTCCAAAAGAAGCGGTAATAGAACAAACTGATTCAGAAGATCCTGAAACGATAACTGAGGATGAGGCAATCTCAAGTCGCTATCATTATGACGAGGATTGGGAAGTCTTTAAAACAGCAGTGATTAACAAGGACATAAAAGGTGTTTCTGCTTTCGCAAGTTCAGATAATATCGATGCTGAGATTTTGATTGATGCATTCAGTGATCCAGACTTTCTTGCAGCGTTGAAAAAGGCTACGTATGAAGACCTTGAAGTGGATAGCAGTGGTGATGAAGTTGTTCTTGTATTCAGTTGCGCAATGGAAGGTTCTGATGAGGAAGGCAATGTATATGAAAGTGGATTGTACTTGTATTTCACTCAAGGAGAAACAGGATTGCTATTGGAGAATTTCTTAGCAGCAGGGTAGAAGGCACTCTAGAAGAAGTTTTTTTTTGATAAAATAGATTGAAGAGCACGGCTCCAATAACTATTGGAGCCGTGCTTTTTTTGTGCCTACTATTTTCAGTTGTGATTATCGCAAGTGACTCATATTGGCATGCTTAATTCAGTATCGGCTCCCAAGGATGAATACCGAGGTTTGTGATGGACAAGAAACCATCACATTATGAAGAATAAAGTAACAACTGAATTCCAAGCTGGAAAGGCGCAAATTTTTAAGAGTCCCGCCTTGGAAAAATTGACGAACACAAATCCCTTTGTAAATATTGCCTTTTACGGTTTAGCGATCATTGGTCTGATTCTAACAGGACTTTTTGTAATCGATTTGAATGCTCCTTTATTCATTGGCTTATTTGTGAGCGGCATCTTATTCTGGACATTAATCGAATACTTACTTCATCGCTTTATATTTCATTGGATCGTTGATTCTAGATGGTCAAAGCGCTTTCATTTCATCATCCACGGCGCCCATCATTCATATCCGTCAGATGAAGACCGATTATTGATGCCTCCGGTACCTGGATTCATCATTGCTGGAAGCCTCTTTGGAATGTACTATTTGATCTTTTGGGTTATCGGTGTTCCGCATTTTACCTTCGGCTTTTTCCCTGGGATGTTCTTTGGCTACCTGATGTATTCATTCTTACACCGAGCAACGCATATATCTTCACCTCCGAAGTTGTTTGCTCATCTGTGGCATCATCATCAATTGCACCATTACAAGTATCCAGATAAAGCCTATGGTGTCTCCACTTTTTTCTGGGATCGGGTTTTTGGAACCATGCCTCCTAAGAAGATGAGGTAATAAAGAGCTGCTGTTATGTAGAAGTGGATTAAAAGTGAATAGTGCCAGGGAAACTAGGTGCTGTTTTTTTGTGGGATTTTTTTGCTTGATATTGTGAAAATTGTGTTCGACTTGGATGGAAGTAAATGATTAAATTGGTGCTTGCCTAACCGCAGATATTCGTTTTAACGTTTGTATGTTGGATGTGATTATTGGATTAACTAGTTGAATTGGATTTTGGGCTTTTTTTGATTGGAGTTGATGATGGTTAAGGCGGAATTGAAACACAATATGTTTGAACTATTCCGTCGTAAAAGAACATTTTATCACTTCAGGTTAGTAAATCTAATTGATTGCTAATTTAGTTCGCCTACACTTCATGCCGAAAAGCTTATATTCGAGAGTCGGCACGAAAGCGTAGCTCTAACCGCTAGGTTTCATTAAGTTGGAATACAAATAAAAGAAATGAATAGACCACAAACAATACAGATTTTTTTACCTGATGGTTCTCCAAGAAGTGTGAAAATAGCCGAAATAACAAACAGAATTGTTCAAGCAATATTTATCCCTAGAAACAAACTTGATTACATTGGTGAACGAGATGAAGTTAGGAATGTAGGTGTCTATTTCCTTTTTGGTGAATCAAGTGAATCGTTAAAACCTCTTGTTTATATTGGAGAAGCGGAAGACTGTTTTAATAGACTTAAACAACATAATCGCGAAAAAGAATTTTGGAATTATGCAGTTTCAATTACTTCTAAAATCAATTCATTTACGAAATCTCACGTAAAATATTTAGAGCATTATGCTGTTAAAATGGCAATTGAAGTTAATAGGTTTAAAATTGAAAATTCGACTATTCCTTCAAAGCCTTTTATAACTGAATCAATGGAAGCGGATTTATTAGACAGTTTTGACACCATTAAAGTTTTATTATCAACTCTTGGTTATCCTGTATTTGAATCAGTAAACAAAAAAGATGTTAAAAGATCAGAATTACTTTATATCAACGGTGTTGGAGTTACAGCAGAAGGAGATTTGATTGATGATGGGTTTGTTGTATTTAAAGGTTCTCAATCAAAAAGGGATACAACACCTTCTTGTCATGATTATCTAATCAATTTTCGTTCAAGACTAATTGAAAGTGGAATTTTAGTAGAGAATAATGATGCATACATATTTACAGAGGATTATGTATTCAATTCTCCAAGTACAGCAGGAGGAGTGATTCTTGGAAGGTCTACTAACGGTTGGACAAAATGGAAAGATAAAAATGGAAAAACACTTGACGAATTAAAAAGAAGATAAGAGAACATGGCAAAACAAAAGAAAACATTCAATCCAAGAAGGTATATGGAAATGGCCATCGAAATTATGAATCAATCTATTCAAGAGCCAAGAGAAGACAAAGTAAGTCCAAATGTGGGTGCACTTCTGATTAAACCCAATGGAGATATTGAAACCGCCTATAGAGGTGAATTACGCCATGGAGATCATGCTGAGTTTACATTATTGGAAAGAAAGAATCGCTCTGTTCCTTTAGACGATTCTATTTTGTTTGCAACGCTTGAACCTTGTGCCCCAGGTGCTCGAAATCATCCGAAATTGGGCTGTGCTGAAAGAATTGTAAATGCAAGAATTAAAAAGGTTTGGATTGGTATTGAAGATCCAGATCCTTCTGTGGATCGAAAAGGCATAAAATATCTTATTGACAATGGTATTGAAGTAGAACTATTTGATGCCGATTTGCAAGTAGAAATCCGTGAAGCCAATAAACAATTTATTCTAGAAGCTGAAGAAAGGGCGAAACATGCTAAGTCAGAACCAATGGATACGGTTTTATCAGAGAAAGAACGAGCAGAACCTAAATCACATTTGGATGACCTATCAAAATTTAATCTTGAATCATTTATTGAGAAAGCAAAACTTGATGTTAAATTTGATACCCCTAAATTCAATCGTGTATTCACACAACTTGGCTTATTAGAGTTTGAAAACAAAAAATACGTCCCAACTGGGTTAGGGTTATTGCTTTTTGGCGAACGTCCTCAATTGGTTTATCCCAACGCACTGATTAGAGCTACATATAAAACAAAAGGTAGAGGTGAAGATATTGAAACAGTTGAAGGTCCACTGATTATTCAAGCGGACAAAATACAAAGCTGGTATGAGGCTCGTATTGGGAAGCAGATAGACCGCTCTAAGTCAGAACGTCAAATCATATATGATTACCCTTTAGTCGTGTTTCGAGAAGCAATTATTAATGCTATCGTACATAGAGATTATGATTTAGAAGGAGCTCCTATTTATTTCGAAATTAATGATGAAGCTATTATCATTAAAAGTCCTGGAGAACCAGTTAAGCCATTAAAACTTGAACAAATTAAGCAGTTCAGTGCGCCTTCATTAAGCCGAAATCCGAAGATAATGTATGTATTCGACCAGATGAAATTAGTAGAACAACGTGGTTTAGGTTTTCAAACGATAAAAGAATTACCAGAAAAATTCGGATTACCGCTTCCTTTAGTTTCTTATGAAGAACCTTATATGGTCTTTACTTTTCCACGAAGTGGTGAGGCATTAAAATCAGTTTCAGGCAACGATAGATTGAATGAACTAAATTTGGAGGAACTTAAAGGGTATGATTTCATTCGATTAAATCAAAAGACTACCAGAAAGGAATATGAAACACATTTTGGATTTGCGAAGAAAAGTGCAGAGCGTCATTTAACCCATATGACTGAATTGGGATTAATAGAGAGAAAAGGAGCTGGACCGGGAACTTATTATGAGCTTATCGCGACATAAATATTTTTACTTGTCGCGATTAATGTGTCTTTAAGGTTATAAACAGCTTATCGCGACACTTGAGTTGTCGCAATGTCGCGATAGAAAAATATAGAAATAGCACACGTGAAAAGTCATACACATTCCCCAGTCGCTCAAAAGCCAACCGCACGAGCCAAAACTTGTCAAATAAGTTTGTCTTTACCAACGCTAAAAAAAGACTGAATGAAAATTGCCAGTAAACAACAATACCTAAGAAACATAGCCACCTTCGGACAGTAGCACTTTTTAGTCCAAACGTTGACTCTTACTAATCGTCACTACTAAAAATTAACCTTGAAATCTCCAATCGTCAAACGCTAAAAGAACCTAAACTACAAATTATGAATAACGTTAAACCGGAAACAACAACCATTTCAGACAAAGTCGATGCCGCGCATATTACGGTAGAAAAGAACATCCTTAAATACAGAGAAGTTGTCAAGCTTGACCATCACCGAATGGCTGAAAGAAATGGCGCTGAGACACCTCCTGCAATTGTATCCATTTTCGCGGATGATTCTAGTATCGTATCTGAACTTATTTCTAAAAATCAATTGATAGGAGTAGACATGCCTTTTAAAATTCTGGCGTACACTGAACCAGATTCTCAGAAAGCATCTTATGCCTACACGTCTGCCGAATTTATTCAACGAAGACATGATTTAAAGGAAGAAGACCTTACAGCTTATAAAAATGTAATCGATGATGTTGTTGCTCAACTTCCTCAGGACTTAATTTCATCAACTGATTGTTCCATGGTTGAAAATGGCTTTGGCATAATCAACATTGAATCCGACTTTGATTTTAATTTGACCTTGGAGAAAATCAGAGAAATGGTACGTGATAATCAGACGAATCGAAGGTTTTCTGAAATTGATTTGCAAAAAGATGCTAAAGGCTTTGACATATCTGTTGGTCCTACAATGCTGTGTCTCTTTGGTGTTCCTGAAGTTGGTGCCGAGGCGATGTATGATGCAACAAAAATTGGATTGGATGCATTTTGTCAAAAAGTGCTAGTGTATGAAGATCCTGATGGAGGTGTACACGTAGCTTGTAATGATGCAACTAAATTTGGAGAATTGTATTATGGAAAAACCAATGAAGGTCAAGTAAAAGTAAAAATCCAAATGACTCTAGGTTTAACGAATGCTGTGACAAATCCCGAGAAATAAAAGAATAAGCTGCCACCAATTTTTATACCGAAAAAAGAATAATAATCACAAAAACAGTTGGCTTGGTGAGTGCTAAATCGATAGGTTTGCGTCTTATACTCTCCTACGATTTCTGAGCCGAGCTCTTAGCATTGATTGAACTACAGTGGTACTTAGCTGTACATTATATAAATAAGGCGTATGAAATTCTATTTGACATGTATTCTATTAATTGTTTTCATGCAATCCAATGCTCAGTCTACTACGGATAAAATAATTACAATTAGCCCTAATCTGTCTTTTCAGAATTATGAACATTACAAGAGGCTAACCTTAAGTTCAACAGATTCGCACATAGAATACCTGAATGGTTTTGATTTTGAATGGGGTTATTTATATAAACTCAATGTTACAGAGACAAAATTAGGTGTAACATTATCCGATGGGACTCAATATGAATATAGATTCAATCATGTTGTCTCCAAAACTAAAATGGCGGACTCAAGTCAATTCAAATTGTTTATCGATCCAAGTAGATATTATTATAAATTAGACTCCAGTGAGCAATCGATGAATATCACGCTAAAAGAATTGAACGACAGTACGTATTTGTACTTTGACAAAGTTGAAATTGAAGTTCCACATCATTTGAAAACACAATTCAATAAAATTGTATCCGGCGAAAGATCAAGGCTCGGACATTTCATTTACATAAATGAAAAACGCATTAGGCTTTTGCATTTGTAAATTGATAATGGGAACACTCGTACCCGTTTCACAGTTCGAGAAAATCAATAATTGAACGATTTATACATAGATGCTGCAGACTATGACATATCTGTTTGTTTTGTAATGCTGTTTTTTTTGTGGGAAATATTTGCTTGGGATTGTGAAAATTGTGTTTGATTAGAACG
>NVXP01000169.1 GCA_002733985.1 Fluviicola sp.
ATTCTAAGCTTACAATTTGAACATTTATTTTTCTTAGAAATAGGATTCACATATTTTTTCTTCGGAATTTGTATTTCTTTTCGTGTCTTTAAGCATCTATAAATACTAATTTTCATTCCTATAAAGTAGGAGCACTTATTATTTTCAGTCTAACAGTCACCTCCCATCTATCTGTTGTAAACAAGGCACATGCATCTTCTGTATTTCTTACATTTCCAGTTATTTTCAACAATTATTCCGATTAGTTAAACTTTAATGAGATTGAACCATCGATTACCTATAAATTTGTCACAATTTTGAGAAAAATGATAGAAACAGATATAATTATAATAGGAGCAGGTCCATGTGGACTTTTCACAGTTTTCGAAGCTGGATTATTAAAGTTGCACTGTCACCTTATTGACTCACTTCCTCAGCCAGGTGGACAATGTTCAGAAATTTATCCAAAGAAACCTATTTATGATATCCCTGGATTTCCTTCCATTCTTGCTGGTGAGTTGGTTACAAATTTAGAGAAGCAAGCTGCGCCGTTCAAACCAGGATTTACCCTTGGCGAAGCTGCAGTTAGCATCGAGAAAACAGAAGACGAGAAATTCATCGTCACAACAAATAAAGGAACAAAGCACCATGCACCGATTGTAATGATCGCTGGAGGATTGGGTGTTTTTGAACCACGGAAACCACCTATTGAGAACCTTGAATCTTACGAAGACAAAGGTGTTGAGTACATCATAAAGGACCCTGAATTCTACAGAGGGAAGAAATGTGTCATTGCCGGTGGAGGAGATTCTGCCTTAGATTGGGCCATTTTCTTGACAGATAACAAGATTGCATCGGAAGTTTCACTTGTACACAGACGATCTTCGTTTAGAGGACACTTGGATTCTGTACAAAAAGTAATGGACCTAGCTGATACTGGAAAAATCAAATTGATTACAGAAGCTGAGGTTGTTGGCGTTGGTGGAAACGGTAAAATTGACAACGTAACGATCAAGCATTCGAAAGAAGGTGAATTCACTTTGGAAACAGATCATTTCATTCCTTTGTTTGGATTGAAGCCAAGTTTAGGGCCTATCGCTGATTGGGGATTGGAAATTGAAAAGAATGCGATCAAAGTTGACACGTTAGATTACTCAACGAACATTCCAGGTATTTATGCTATTGGAGATGTCAACGTTTATCCAAACAAGCTGAAGTTAATTCTTTGTGGATTCCACGAAGGAACAATGGCTGTTCAATCTGCCTTTTCGCGCATTCACCCAGAGAAAAAGAACGTATTGAAATATACGACTGTGAACGGGGTTCAAGGATTTTAACCCATTGAATTGTTGAACTGTTAATCATTTGCTAATGATTGCCTTTTGATCTGCTAGAAAAGTAAGAATTCGTACTTTTAAGTTATGAATAGACGGACCATCAATGCAGTTATCGTACTTGGGATATTATCGATCCTAAGTATTATGATAATTCAAGGTATTTGGATTCAAAAAACAGTTTCAACGCAAGCGGCATCTTTAGCCATTCAAGAACGAGAAGACAGTTTAAATTTCGTTCGGTTTACCGAGAATACACACATTGCATTGAGTAATGTTTTGGACGATATCTCCTTGCAAAGTGCAGACAGCTCAGATTTATACGGTGCGGTAAAACAAATTGAACCGAACTATTTTTCGGTGGATATCAATGAAGAATTACAGCCCTATTATCTGGAAACGCTTCTCAAACGTGAATTCTACGCACAACAAGTTCGACGCGATTTTCAATATGGAATTTATGATTGCTTCACCGATTCTATTGTTTTCGGAAGTTTGATTGAATACATCGGTGATTCGACGTTTGCATCTGTGAAACAAAGTACAGGAGCAGCTCCAGTCTCAGAAGCAAAATGGAACAACGATGGGCATTATTTCACGGTGTTTTTCCCGGATGTCCAACAAGAATCAACTGCAACAGAACTTGATACGTCTTACTCGCCTTATTTTTACTTGATTTTCATTGTTGTTGTGGTTCTTATCTTCTTTGGGTTTACCGTTAATGTGATCATGCGCCAAAAACGACTTTCGGAAGTGAAAACGGATTTCATCAACAACATGACGCACGAGCTAAAAACCCCCATTTCAACGATCGGCTTATCTGCTGAGATGATCATGCGAACCAATTTTGAAGACCAAGAAAAGCTGCAACAATACGCAAGCATCATTTTCAAAGAAAACAAGCGATTAGAACATCAAGTTGAGCGCGTTTTAAATGTCGCGAAGATGGATAAGGATAAACTTTCTTTAAAGGAGGAAAGCTTTGACATGCACGAATTATTGAACGAAGCAAAGGACAATTTTGAGTTCAATCAAATGGAAACAGGTGGATTAATTCAACTTGAATTGAATGCTACCCAATATGAAATTAATGTTGACCCAGTTCACCTCACAAATGTTGTCTACAATTTAATGGACAATGCTGTGAAGTATTGCGATAATACTCCTGAAATCAAGTTGAAGACCCATTCAGACAAGCGCTGGTTTGTGCTGGAAATTTCTGATAATGGTATAGGAATTCGACGGGAAGATGTGAAAATGATTTTCGATAAGTTTTACCGTGTCCCAACAGGAAATCGCCACGATGTGAAAGGTTTCGGACTTGGACTTTACTACGTAAAGTTGATCATTGAAGAACACGGCGGACAGGTTTTAGTAAAAAGCACTGTTGGAAAAGGAACGAGCTTTACTGTTCGTCTTCCACTATAATTGAATTGAAAATAACTACTTTTGAAGTATGGATGAAATCGTAAACCGAGTAAAAGAAAGTGGGCTAATCTCTATGGATTTAGCTGATTTCAAACCAAAGGTATCAATTGTTGAGTTGGATATTTCGGATCAGCTGTGGCAAGGACTCGTTTTGAAAGAGAAAGATTTTCGAGCGTGGGTAAAATCAAATGACTGGGCTTCTTTCGAAGGAAAAGCTGTTTACGTTCATTGCAAAGTAGACGCGATCATTCCAACATGGGCATACATGCTTGTTGGATCATCTTTGATGCCATTTGCGTCGGATTTTATCGTTGGTAGTAAACTAGATCTTGAGAAACAGTTGATTTTAAACCGTATTCAATCCGAACCATTGGAGAAATACACAGACGGTCGAATGATTATCAAAGGATGTGCTGACGTTGCCGATCCTGCTTTCGCAATGACGGAATTGGTGAAACATCTTCAGCCAGTTGCAAAAAGTATCATGTATGGTGAACCGTGTTCAACTGTACCCGTTTTCAAGCGGAAATAACCTCAAATGTTAATTCTTTTTCTCGGATAATTTGAACCATTTGGGGCAAGAGCTCCTTGATTCGGTCCATGACCTTTTCATTGTCGTGAACGACTAAGACATCACCTGCTTTGATCCGGCTAGCTTCTTCTAGTATTTCTGAAATTGGAACAGATTTGTCGTAATCATACGAAAGCCATGACCACATCACGATTTTGTAATTCTTTCTGATACTTCGTCCATAAATCATTGGAAGTCTGCCATAGGGAGGCCGAAAAAGAGTACTGTCGATATAATTTGACGCCTCCTTGATTGATTCAATGTATTCCCGCTTCGAAACCTTGGTACCCTTCTCATGATGCATTGTGTGATTCCCAATAGCATGACCTTCACGAATCATTCGATTCATCAATTCGGGGTATGACTTTGCATTTGCCCCAACACAGAAAAACGTCGCTCGGATATCTTCCTTGGCCAAGTATTCCAAAATCCAATTGCTTAGTTCAGGCGTTGGGCCATCATCGAATGTTAAGTATACACTTTTTGAGGCAGAAGAAAACCCCCATCTTCTCCTTGGAAAAAACCATGGGAAATAAATGGGGGTTCTAAAAATCTTCATCGTGCTCTACTTTGGTCCAGTAGAATCTTGCGTCGGATTCGCTGCTTTAAGCATTGCTTCAATTTCTTCCATTGAAGGCATTTGCTCTCCACTACTAGCCCCTGGAGATAATGGGTTTCGATTTGGACGTGCAATGTATCCAAATTCCATTCCCATACCTTGAGAATAATCTTCAATCTTTCTCAATGCCGCAACGTAGTAACCGCCTTGCGAAGAGCTCAGTCTTTCACCGTTCTCTTTCGCTCGTACTTTCAACTCTTTCACTAATCGTGGATACAAGTTGTCGTAAATGTATTTCAATTTCTTGCTTGTTCTAATCGCCAATACTCCTTTTTCCTGACCAACATTAAGCGCCGAAGTATTCAATACGAAGTATGAATGCATTGCTGCAAAGAAATCTTTTCTGTTTTGTGGATCTGCGATGAATTTCACATCACTCTTATCAAAATAATCAATGATTGATTCCAATTGTCCAGCAATCGTTTTACCAAGCTTCTCAGCACCTTTGATATCTCCTGCACTGTAAAGAAGGGTTACGTAATTGTGCAGATCACCATCAACGTATCCTTTCAATCTCACCTCTTTACCTTTATCATCGCGCAAGATTCCGCCGGCACCATCCATTTGAGGATATCCATCTCGTGGATCTCTACTTTGACTTGGCTCACCGTAATCAAGTACAATTTCTGCTGGCATTACTTCCAATGATTTGTGTAGAAGTGCAATTGCTCTTTTCCTACATTCATCAACCTCAGCTTCTGACAATTGCTGACCTCGAGGAAGACTGCGTCCCCTCAACTCACCTTCTGATTCGTACACTTTCATCATGTACTCTTCAGCTAAACTGTAGAAATGTGCTCTGTACTGCTTCGTATGACGTCTCGTATAGTAATCCGTCAAGACATTAGGATTATTCATCGCTCCGTACGTATACTCATTCATTAGGTTGTTGTACATACGATCTGCATTCATTCGTTCGTTTGGACGATTCAATGGACTCACTTCGAATGCCATTCCGTTTTGCTTCACATAACCTCGACGGTACAATGATAAAGCAACATCAGATCCACCAGGAGACGAGAAGTAAATTCCACGTTTCCAATCGTTGTTTGCTAGGATATCTAACATCATCGCTTGCTCACGAGTAATTGCTTGCTTATCGAACGCAAATCGTAGTTCTTTCACACATTCATCTTTCTGATCTTCCGTGATCAATCCAGATTTGATTGCATTTTTCATGTTTACTGGAAGAACGAATCCTGAACTTGGGAAAATTCGAATTGTTTGACCTTCTGTTTGAATCAAGTTGTTGTCGTCACGCGTAAAGTCCATTGCATCCTTGAGATTTGAATAATCCCATGCTTTTTCAAAATTCAACAATAGATCCTGGAATCCTTGTGCTGCCTGTTGAGACATTTTCACTGGACTGTTTTGATTTTGTGAAGCCATCAAGACTTCCAAACATGCACTGAAACGTTCGTAAACATCATCTGTTACATTTTCTTTAGGTACACCACCAACGATTGCTCGAATACGATCTAATCTAGCAGTCGTTTTAGGATCAGAACCCGTTACTGAAGCCAAAATTGATCGAGCGCTACGTGCAAACTGTGAAAGCGCTGCTTTTAATTCATTTGGACTTCCTTTTGCTCTCAATCCAATAACTTTTTTCGTCAACTCAGGAGAAGCACGTTGGAACAACTGAAGTAGATCGAAGAAATAAATCTGATCTGTATTTCCAGCATACATTAGAATTTGATCCTCCGTAAATTTGATCGGCAATGGATCAGAATCGTAGGCTCTCATTTTCATTTGATCCGTGTACCAATCCGTTTGCATCAAGGAGAGGTTACACACACGAATGTCTGTTCTGTATCCTTCAACCTCTTGCATATACCAAAGTGGGAAGGTATCGTTATCACCATTGGTGAAGAGAATTCCATTTTTCTCACATGATTTCAAATAGTTCATTGCTAAATCACGCGCTGAAGTTTTCAAACTACGATCGTGATCATCCCAACCTTGGAAGGCAAGAAGTAACGGAACCGCAATCGTCAATAGAATAGCAGCACCTGCGCCGTGTTCATCTTTCTTCAAGACTTTTGACAATAGCATCATGATTCCAATTCCAATAGCTGCGATCACTGTGATGATCAACCATGAAAGTGAACGAACCATTTCCCCACCAGAAGCATCAACGATTAAGAACAAGAGCAATCCAGATCCTGCAATCATTCCCATTCGGGCAATTTCTTTTTTACCGAAGGACTTGAATGCTTCATAGAGTGCATAGACTCCAACTCCAATCCACAGCGCAAAGAAGTAGAAGGAACCTGCATAAGCATAATCACGTTCTCTTGGCTCGAATGGTTTTTGATTCAAGTAAATAACAATGGCCAATCCTGTAAATAAGAAGGCCAACAATACCACGAATGCATCTTTTGGAGCCTTGTAGAAATGAAAGATCAATCCAATTAATCCTAAGATGAGTGGTAATAAGAAGAAGACATTGTTCGATGGATTTTGCTGAGTAAAATATGGCGCATCTTTTTGGCTACCCAAACGTGTTTCATCCAAGACATTGAAACCAGAAATCCAGTTTCCGCGCATTGCACTACCGTGTCCTTGAATATCATTCTGTCGACCAGAGAAGTTCCACATGAAATAACGGAAATACATCCAGTTTACTTGGTAGCGTCCCATGTAGGTCATGTTCTCACCAAAGGATGGCAATCGCATTCCATCAGCACCTTTCTCTGTTCCAACATCAACCGTAGGGTCGTAGCCAGACCATCTCTTGTAACCGGAAACTTTCCCGTCACTTTTGTTTCCCCAATACATTCGAGGGAGGAATGTTGTTTGTGCATATGTCGCGACCGCATTGGTCATGACACGCTTATTCGAAAGATAATATTTCTCTGTTACCGTAGCACCAGTTACTGTTTTGGCGTAAGAGTTTGCTCTCGCTTCGTCTTTGAACGCTTTGATGTCAGCATCACTTTTTTGAACAACGAATCGACGCAAGTAGGTTGGTCCCAAATCGGCGTAATCTTGACGTGGATTCTCCTGAGAGTTCCAGTACTGTCCAAATAGAATTGGAGCTGAACCATATTGCTCACGTTCAAGGTACGCTCGTAAGGTCACCAAATTTTCAGGATCGTTTTCATCCAATGGCGTATTTGCATTCGAACGGATTACGATTACTGCAAAACATCCATAACCAATCAATAATAGTCCGAGTCCCATCATGGAAGAGTACAAAATTCTCAACCCTTTCTTTCGAGCGTAACGAAGAGCAAATACAATTATCGCGACAATAAATATGAAGAAGAAGATTGTTCCTGTATAAAACGGAGCTCCTAATGAATTCACAAATGAAACTTCAAACGCCGATGCCAAGGCAATTGTTCCTGAGATAATCGCTTTTTGAATAAATCCAAGGATCAAAATTGACAATAGCCCTGTTAAGATAATTCCAAGGAAATTTACTTTTTCCGTATAGCGGAAGTAAATTACAAATGCAATCGCTGGAATAACGAGGATACCAAGAAGGTGAACCCCAACAGCTAACCCTAACATAAACATGATTAATAGCAACCAACGATCTGGTGAATACCCTCTTACGATCATTCCTCGTTTCACCATGCCCATTTCTTCATCCCAACGTAGAATTGCCCAGAAAATAGCGGCAGTAAACAGTGATGACATTGCATATACCTCGCCTTCTACAGCTGAGAACCAAAATGATTCAGTAAACGCATAGGCCAACGAACCAATAACTGCGGCCCCAAATACGGCGATCTTGTCTCCTTTCGACAACTCTATTCGAGTTTTCATGATCATTTTTTTGACCAACATGGTCAAGGACCAGAACATAAAGAGGATGGTTAATGAACTTGAAACTCCAGATAATCGGTTGATCCAAACTGCGGCATCTTCTCCAGCAGCGAAGAATGAGAACAAACGCCCAAGCACCATAAACAAAGGCGCTCCCGGTGGATGACCTACTTCTAACTTATAAGCTGCGGTGATGTACTCACCACAATCCCACAAACTCACGGTGTCTTCAATCGTCATGAAATAAACGATTGTAGCGATTAAAAAAACGGTCCACCCGAGGTAAGTATTTATCTTTCTGTAATTCATAAGCATTGTTCTAAACAACCGGCCAAAATTAGTTTGGCGAGAGTAAGGCTGTGCGAATTTAAAAATATATCCCTTGCGGAAAGAATTGCAGACGTGAAAAAATGCCAAAATTTAATTTCGAGGAGAAAATAAAAAAGTTTCACTTTTTTTGATTGTAGTTTTTGCTAGTGTGAATTTTGTTACTACATTTGCACCCGCAACGGGTTTTACTAGTTGTAGAGACAGTTGTGAAACTGTCCCATGGTGTAATTGGCAACACGTCTGTTTTTGGTACAGAAGAGTCCAGGTTCGAGCCCTGGTGGGACAACAAAAAACCTCGTAATCAAATGATTACGAGGTTTTTGCGTTTTTAACTGTTCATTATACCGTTAGTACGGTTGTCTATTGTATGCTCTTTGTACCTCCATCGAACTTATTGAAAAGAAAATTTCGAGCCTACATAATTAGAGAGTGGTTTTTGAAGTTTTATTATTCGCGGGGGTACTTGCGACGAAAAAGCATGTAGATTTCTATTGAAACGTGGCTTTCTCTTTCATTTTGGAAGATTATTTATCCATGGGATATTTGGGTTTTATTGAGAATGGACGTCCAACGTAAAAGATGAAAGGACTACCCAACCTTCAAAACATACCTTGCGTTCTAAATTACAAATACAACCATTATGAAAGTTCTACTTTTCCTTTCCTCAGTTTTCATCGGGACTCTTGGATACTCACAACAACATGAAATATCGGCAAATATCGGATACGGCGGAGCTGAATATGAACCTTATGGCTCGTATCTATTTCTTATTCCTTACCATCCAGTTAATCGATCTGTATCTCTGAGTTTAGGGGGGAGATATCACTATAATTTTGATAAAAACTTGCTTCGCCTAAATATTGGGGCAATGTACCAATACAAGTCCTTTGATAATCTTCATCAATTATCTATCCCCATAGGTATAAACCTGAATCACGGGA
>NVXP01000047.1 GCA_002733985.1 Fluviicola sp.
GGAAATATCAACATCAGAAAACAGTTCTTCGTTCCATAAATTCCGGATCGCCGTTGCAATTTCATCTCCAGGGATATGAACAATCATTCCTTCCTGCAACCCTGCAATCACTTTAACAGCATTCTGATCAAAGTTGCTTGCTCCATCAACTCTAATTCGACCTATTCGCAAACGCTCAGGGGAGGAATAACTGATGGAAATATCAGAGTGACGAACAGTGGAATCGTTGTTAGAACCTTGCCCCAAAAGAGATGTTGGCAAAACAATGATTAGCGAGAAAACTAGTAGAACATTAGGTATCATAGGATTCGATTTCCGAATTATGATCCAAAGTATTGAATTTGATCGCTCCTCTAACAAGGTGATTGTTAAGGCCTGTTAAACTTAACTTAGCTTAACAAAAAAGAGGGACATGGTTAAACCACATCCCTCTTCATATATTCTTTTCGTATGTCGCTTACTCAGCTAAAACAATAATCTTATTGTTCAACATTTCCATAACGCCACCTTTAATTGCTATGCGAATAACCTTCTGGTCGCTACCATCTTTCGATACAAGCTCGCTCGTGTTCTCCTCGGCATTAAAGTTTTCAACTAAGTTCACTTTTAAATCTCCTTCAACCAATGCTGAAATAATTGGAGCGTGACCAGACAATACTTGAAATGATCCATCCAATCCAGGGAACTGAACTGATTCAACTTCTCCCTTAAAAATTTCCATTTCTGGTGTGATGATCTCTACTTGCATGTTCTTATGTATTAAACGTTCTCTGCCAACATTTTATCACCAGCAGCGATAACATCTTCGATTCCACCTTTCAAGTTGAAAGCAGCCTCAGGATATTTATCATATTTACCGTCCAAAATTTCGTTGAAGGCTTTGATTGTATCTTGAACATCAACCAATACTCCAGGAAGACCAGTAAACTGTTCTGCTACGTGGAATGGTTGAGACAAGAAACGTTGTACACGACGTGCTCTGTGTACGACCATTTTATCTTCTTCAGATAATTCGTCCATACCAAGAATCGCGATAATATCTTGAAGTTCTTTGTATCGTTGTAATGTTACTTTCACACGCTCAGCACAATCGTAATGCTCTTGACCTACGATGTCTGCTGTAAGAATTCTAGAAGTAGAATCCAATGGATCCACCGCTGGGTAAATTCCAAGCTCAGCAATCTTACGAGACAATACTGTTGTTGCATCCAAGTGAGCAAATGTGTTTGCTGGTGCTGGATCGGTAAGGTCATCCGCAGGTACGTATACCGCTTGTACAGATGTAATCGAACCATTCTTTGTTGAAGTAATACGCTCTTGCATCGCTCCCATCTCAGTTGCCAATGTTGGTTGGTAACCTACGGCAGATGGCATACGTCCAAGAAGTGCCGACACCTCAGAACCAGCTTGTGTAAATCGGAAGATGTTATCAACGAAGAAAAGAATATCTTTTCCTTGTCCGTCACCTTCACCATCACGGTAATATTCAGCCATTGTCAATCCTGACAAAGCAACACGTGCACGTGCTCCTGGAGGCTCATTCATTTGACCGAAAACGAATGTCGCTTTCGATTCTTTCAATGCTTCTTTATCTACTTTCGAAAGATCCCATCCACCATTCTCCATAGAATGCATAAAGTCATCACCATATTTGATAATTCCTGACTCTAGCATCTCACGAAGTAAATCGTTTCCTTCACGAGTACGCTCACCAACACCTGCGAATACAGACAAACCACCGTGTCCTTTCGCGATATTGTTAATCAACTCTTGAATCAATACTGTTTTACCAACTCCTGCTCCACCGAACAAACCAATCTTACCTCCTTTTGCGTAAGGCTCGATCAAGTCAATTACTTTAATACCTGTAAAAAGTACTTCTGTTGCAGTTGAAAGATCTTCGAATTTCGGTGCTTCACGGTGAATTGGGTTTCCGTTTGTGTTATCCAACTCTCCAAGTCCATCAATCGCTTCTCCAACTACGTTGAACAAACGTCCTTTGATTTCTTCACCAATTGGCATTTTAATTGCCGAACCAGTTGAAGTCACTTCCAAACCTCTCATGAATCCATCTGTAGAATCCATTGAAATTGTACGAACTGAATTTTCTCCAACGTGAGATTGTACCTCAAGAACGACTCTAGTGCCGTTTTCTTTAAATACTTCCAATGCGTCATAGATGTTCGGAAGTTCCATTCCTTTCGCGAAGTTTACATCTACTACAGGTCCAATTACCTGTGAAATTTTACCTTTAATATTCGACATGTTGGCGTCTATTTATTGTAATTAACAGCATTCCGTTTTCCTTAGTGGAGTCTTGCTTTGAACCATTTTTCATCACAATTCTCTCTGGAATTTCGGTGCAAATATACGTGTTTTATTATAGAAACGAAGGTGATTGAGAAGAAATATTTATCCTTTTTGAAATATCTAAGTTATTCGTCAATTGCATACACTTCGAGTTTGATTTTTCCTTGCAACTCCTCCCCATTTTGATTCCAAATGTAGGCGGCAAACGAATTCGCTCCTTCCAGTGCATTCATCGCATATGAAAAGTCAAAGTTCATCTCTCCAGAGTCACTTATTTTGCTGTTTCGGATCATAGGAATCATTTCATACGTAAACTGTTGTTTGCTCAAACTGTCTTCGGATGAAAAAACAATAAAGATCTCCTTTAGCTCTGTCATTTGTTCCAACTTCCCGCTACAACGAAGCACCATTGGCCCTTCTAGATTCGAGATGTATACGATTTGATATTCTACTTCACTAATAATAGCGTGTTCAACTTCAAGGTTTTTCGTTCGTTTCAAGAATTTCTTACGTTTCAGAAGTGCCTGTCCAGAGATTGGATCTAAATGAGCAATTTCATACAAGTCGGTCAGTCCAGGTCTTCTTTCCGGAACGAAAACCATATAATCGACAAGGGTATCATGCGGATCGTCGTTGTCTTGATACACTCTCAAAGGCAGATTCAACTCTCTTGTTAGATCATTTTCCATGTTCCACCTTCCCGCAGTGGTTGGAGGGGTTCCGTTCACGCTCAAGGGAATATTCCTCACCAATTCCTCGTCCAGATGCTCCGTGACAAAGTGCATGGAATGCGTGAAATTCATGGTGATCGCAAAAAACGCAAGCGAAAGTCCAATTGAAATCAGTGCAACTACTTTATTCGATTTCAAATCATCCAGCGCAAAGAATAAAGCCCCAAAAAAGAACACAATCAAGAACATGGCTGTTCGATCTTCTGGATAATTGATTCCTAAAATCCAGTATTGACCTAAAATACTTGCTACCCCAACAAATAGAAAAATAGAAAAAAGCAATTTCGGATCGAAGAGGTTTTTTGTCTTCCAGAATCTCCTTATCGCTGCAAAGAGAATAAAACCTGTGACAAGCGCAATTCCCAGATCAACCCAAGTACTTTCTACTAACCAAACATATTTTGTGAGCGAGTGTACTGTTGAAGAAAAGAACCCTTCTGCGCCACCATAATACAACTTCCCCAAATCCTTCAATGTAAAGGAGTACTCTACAAAATAGCCCAGCGGAATGATCATCATTAACACTGGAAGAATCCAGATATAAGATTTTCTTCGAACAGTATACATACCGAGAAAGAAAACGGCAATTAGCGTGATCGGAAGCAATGTTAAGCTCGCATAAACAGTCAACAACCAACCAAGTAAGGAGCCAATAAGTGCCTTTTTACTATCCGTGTCAAAATAGCAGATCATTTGTTGAAGAGAAAACACTAAAAAGGCCAAGCCCAAGCCATAACCTCTAGCCAGAGCAAAGTACTCGATTAGAAATGATGAAGTCGTCAGCACAATCAACAATGCATAGAAATTCCATTTTTGCTGAAAAAGGTATTTCAAACGAAAGATGGACCAGAAATAGATCGGAAAGGCGAGTATGCTCCCCAACCGGATCAAAAACATGGAATCAGAATTGAAAAGGCGAGTGAAAAAGCCAGCTAAAAGACTCAGCAAAAAATGATTATTCGCGTCAATTGCTCCTTGATTCGGGAAGGGATTCCAGTGAATCACGTAGCTCCATTTGGTCACAATTTCGTCATGAATGTAAAAAACACTGAACGCACGGATGATTAAATACACCCAAAGAAGTAGGAACAATAAGATCGTCAGACGAAATTCTGTTGAACGTAAATTGAAATGTCGATGGGTACCTAGGTTAGACATGCGGTAAAGAAACGGCAATTTTTTTAATTGATTGTTTTGAGTCTGAGTTCTATTAAAGAATCAGGTTCTTACGTTTTTGTAGATCAAAAATTTCACAGGGAAGTAGCTAAACAACACGCTTAAAATCGTGACCATGGAAATAATAAAAACCCCATCCCCCAAAGAAAGTGCGATTGGGAATGCTTCACCTGCTGAATTTGGCATTGTTAGAAGCGAGAACTGGATTTGCAAGAAGCAAATTAGATATCCTGCAAGTGCTCCAAACAGAATTCCCTTTCCGGCAATTAACAACCCTTCGAAGAAGAAAATATTGAAAATGAATTTCTTATTGGCTCCAAAACTTTGCATTGTTTGAATGTTCTCCAATTTCTCAACAAAGAGCATGGTGAGCGACGCAACTAAATTAAATGCTGCAAGAACAAAAATGAAGAGCAATATAAATAGTACGATAAGTTTTTCGGATCGACTTGTTTTATAGATGAGTTCATTCTTTTCGAAATTCGTTTTTACGACAAAATCCGACCCGATCATTTCTTTGATCTCATCCCGAACGGATTCATTCTCATATTCTGGATCAACATCGACATATATCGCGGAAATATGATCCTTGTATTGCATCATTTCTTTCGCGAAGCTGATTGGAACAACGAAGTTTTCAGAATTCACTTCTCGGTTGAAATTCATTCGACCTGAAACACGAATAATGTTCGTTCGAAATGGATTCTTTCCAAACCCAATTTTAATCTTTCGTTTCGGAACATAGCAAACTACAGATTCGAACCCGACGTTTTCAGGAATGTAGCCATCCAATTTATCGAGAAGTCCTGCACCAATGATTCCATAATCGACATCGTATTGATCCAGCATGGCCTTTCCATCTATCATGTGCTTCGACATCTGTGTGATCGCTAAGAACGAAGAATCAATTCCTATCATCTTCGCATTCACCCATTTTTTTTCATGCTTGAGAATGACCACTTCCTCAACAGCTCTAGAAAAATTATATACGCCTTCAATTGCACTCAATTTCTTGAGATCAAGTTGGCGTTCATTGAATGTTTTTCCTACTTTCGGACGAATCGTGATATCTGTATCGTATTCAGAATACAAATCCTCGATCATTTTTTCAATCCCGTTAAAGGCAGAAAGTAAAATAATCAGCGCTGCAGTGATTGCCGCAATTCCAACTACAGAAATACGTGTAATTAGATTAATTACATTTTTCTTCCTCTTCGAGGATAAATAACGGCGCGCTATGTAAAATGGAACGTTGATAGGTTTGAATTACTGGATTTTTTGGATCGTTTGAACTTTCGAAGACTTGACCGTCAGACCATCTAAAACTCAGATAATCGGACAGTCGTCCTTCTACTTCTTCAATAATTCATCAATTTCCATTGCATAATCAAGGGAATCATCAATGTGGAATGTCAAACCTGGACATCTCTTCATGCTTTTCAGTCTTCTCCCAACTTCTCCGCGAATTTTAGATGAATTTAACTGAATATGCGCAAGCACTTCCTCCTTTGGTGGACCTGCAAAAACACTCATGTACACTCGTGCAAGTGATAAATCAGGAGTAACACGAACTGTAGTCACAGTAACCATTGCTCCTAAACAAATTTCACGCGCATTTCGTTGAAAATACATTGCTAATTCTTCGCGAATCACCTCTTCAATTCTACTTTGTCTGATTGTACCCATGTTGCAAAAATAGTGAATCATTTCTAGTCTTGACGCTCTCGCATCGGCTTATTGACTTTTCTAAAACTTGAGGACCTATTGATGGTCTGAACATAATAAAAAAGCGAACTCAGGTTTCGGGGACAACAAAAACTTATCTTTGCAAGCGATGAAAGGATTAAGAGAAATTATTGGCTACTCATTTAAGTATAGAGGAACAGCGTTTTTAGTGATTGCATGTAACATTCTTTATGTCATCTTCAACCTACTTTCCTTCGCACTTTTCGTTCCGTTTTTACAAATACTGTTCGACAAAGAGAAAGCCGTTGAGGTAGCGGTACAACCTATTTACGAAGGTGGATTCATTAATTTTTTCAAATACTCTTCGGAGTACTTTAGCTATGTCATGCACGACATGTCGCAGGCTGACCCAAAAGGTGCGTTGTTGTTTATTTGTATTTCCGTTGCCATTGCATTTTTCCTGAAAAACATTTTCCGATACGGCGCTGTTTGGTTTCAATCTCAGTTAAGAATGGCTGTTGTGCGTGACTTACGCGATGCATTGTTCGAAAAATCGCTTCGTCTACCACTGTCTTATTATACAGATGAGCGTAAAGGAGATTTAATGGCTCGTATGCAAAGCGATGTTGGTGAAATTGAAGTTGCTGTTATTTCCATGCTCGAATTAATCTTCCGAGAGCCACTCGCAATTGTGATTCATCTCGGTCTACTTATCTATTGGAGCCCTGAATTAACACTGTTCTCGATAATCCTTCTTCCGTTTACTGCACTTATCATAAGTGTCATTGGAAAAAGCCTGAAACGAACAGCGAAACAAGGACAAGAACAAATGGGGCTTGTTTACTCTATGATGGAAGAAACCTTGGGTGGAATCCGAATCATTAAAGCCTTTAACGCGATGGGACAGGTGCTGAATAGCTTCAAACATGAAAACCTGAAACACCAAAAATTAATTACGAAAGCATTTAGAAAGCGAGATCTTTCTTCCCCACTAAATGAAACAGTTGGTGCAATCGTAATGATTTGTATTGTTTGGTACGGTGGATCTCTAATCTTGGACAACCCTAATGGAGACAGCCTTTCTGGACAACAGTTCGTTGCATTTATTATCGTCTTTTCTCAATTATTGAGACCAATTCAAGGAATGGCGAGATCGGTTGCCAATTTGAACAAATCAAAAGCGTCGCAAGATCGTATCAATGAGATTCTGAATACTGATGAAAAAATCTACGAAGTAGAGAATCCTGTTTCTCTTCCTGAACTTCAAACTGAAGTTGCATACAACAATGTATCATTCCGATACGGAAGTAAAAATGTACTGAAGAATATCTCATTTTCAATCCCAACTGGAAAAACAGTTGCTTTGGTTGGAGAATCTGGTAGTGGAAAATCGACAATTGCAGATTTGTTACCCCGATTTTATGATGTTCAAGAAGGATCGATCACATTTGATGGAATTGACATTAAAGATGCTGGAATTTTGAATTTACGCGAACAGATCGGAATCGTGTCTCAAGAATCGATACTATTTAATGCAACAATTCGAGAGAATATTGCCTTCGGAATGATTGATGCAACGGACGAAGAAATTATCAGAGCGGCAAAAATTGCCAATGCACATAATTTCATTTCAGAAATGCCTGAAGGATACGCTTCAAATATTGGAGAGCGAGGAAATCGATTATCTGGTGGACAGAGACAACGAATGAGTATCGCACGAGCAGTGTTGAAAAACCCACCTATCCTCATTCTCGACGAGGCGACTTCAGCTTTGGATACAGAATCCGAATACTTAGTGCAAGAAGCACTCGATAATTTAATGAAAGATCGAACGAGCTTGGTAATTGCTCACCGTTTGAGTACGATTCGAAACGCTGATAACATTATTGTTTTGTCCAAGGGTGAAATCAAGGAATCGGGAACACATGATGAATTGATGAATCTAGGGGGAATCTACAGTAAGCTCTCCTCACTTCAAGGAATCACCGAGTAAACTTCATGTATTTTTTTGGATTGACTGGCGTTTGTCGGTACCACAATTCGAAATGTAAATGAGGACCATCAGTATTCTCACCTGTATTTCCTACAACTGCGATTGGATCACCCAACTGAACTTTACGTCCTACCTTCTTCAATAAGGTTTTGTTGTGTTTGTAAACAGAAACGTAATCTCCTGGATGTGCAACAATCAAGATATGTCCATCTTTTCGCGTGTATCCAGAATAAATAACTGTTCCACCCAAACATGCCTTTACTGTTTCATTCTTTGTCGTTACAACGTCAATACCTGGATGCTTTGACGCATTAAATTCTTGACTGATAACTCCAAGAACAGGACTTCCGAAAAATTTAATGGATGACTTTGAATCTTTTGAAGGTGTACTTAGGTCGTTACGAACTTCTTTAGAAAGTTTATTTTCAGAAGTTGTTTGGCTCCCTTGAATTTGTGTTAAATCAATTTGATGCACATTTGTAATTGTGTCTTTAGTGATTGTCATCGGAACCTTACCATCCAAAATCAAGCGAATATTTTCTATGTAGTTTGCTTGAACTTGTACTCTTTCGTTGAGTTCTCCAATCAATATTTGTTGTTCCTCTAGTTTGCTTCGATCGACCGATCCATTTCCAGTGATTCCACCAAAAAATCCAGAGAACAAATAAGCAGTAACACCACCGACAACAATTAAAAGTATCAGCATGAGACTTGTCAATCGCATTGTTGTGCTCTGAAAACTCCATATTTCATGGAAACTCTGGGGATCCGACGCAGAATACTTTACATTCTTCTGAAGTCGACGAAAAAATTTCTTAAACCAATTCATGCACTACAAAACTCATCATTTAATCATCTTTCCGCAAATAAAAACGATATCGATTCGTTAAGAATCTATAAAACTGAATGTTGGTCTGAAATTTGCTAAGTTTATAGCAAACGTTTTCATTAAATTTACGTCTATACTATACTTGAAGTTCATAATTTACATAGCGACCATTCTTTTGCCACTGTTTTCAGTTGGGCAATTAGTAACGAGCACGGCACAATCTCCTGCTGGATTAGTTCAAAATGTACTTCTTGGTTCAGGTGTAACTGTTTCAAATATTTCTTTTAATGGAGCTCCAATTTCGATTGGTGAGTTTGATGGCACAGCATGTAATGTAGGATTAGCTTCTGGTATTGTAATGACAACCGGGACTGTCGTTAATACAGGTGCAGGTACGGGACCTCATGGACCGAACAACAATCCTAGTTCAGGTGTTGACAATGGTTTACCAGGATTGGGTTTACTTTCCAACATCGTTGGAGGAACAGGAACTTATAATGCCGCTGTTTTAGAATTTGACTTCGTCCCTTACTCCGACACTGTCCGTTTCAATTACGTTTTCGGCTCTGAAGAATACCCTGAATATGTTGGCTCACAGTTCAATGATGTTTTCGGATTCTTTATCTCTGGACCTGGAATTGCCGGTGGATTTCAAAATATTGCTCGTCTTCCAAATGGGCAAGAAGTTACGATCAACAATGTAAACGCAGGATCAAATGCTGCATTTTTTGTAAATAACGGAAATGGTAGTCAAGCACCGCAGAATGCTTCAGCTACATATATTCAGTATGATGGCTTTACGAAAGTACTTACCGCTGAATCAAAAGTACAATGTGGTGAAACATATCACTTAATTATTGCAATCGCTGATGTTGGTGATGGAATTTTTGATTCTGGAATTTTCTTAGAAGCAAATAGCCTTTCTTCGAAAACACCTGTTGAGATCTCACACACAATGTCTCAGAACGTGTTTGCTGATCCAGACATCATGGCAGAAGGCTGTGTCACGACAACAATTACCTTGGAGCGAGGCACAAATGATTTAGCAACATCTATGACAATTCCTATCAACATGACCGGAACCGCTATTGAAGGTGTTGATTATTCAAATATTCCCAATACAGTTACATTTCCCGCGGGAGTACAGACTATTCAATTTTCATTCAATGCGTTCCAAGATGGGCTTATTGAAGGACAGGAAACAGTCATATTTAACCTTCCTATTTTAGATCCTTGCGGAAACGTAAATCCACTTGTATTGACTCTTTTCATCGAAGATATTCAACCAGTGGATGTTGTAATTGAAGGTGGAACGATCAATTGTCCTGGAGAAGAAATCACATTAACTGCTGTTCCATCTGGAGGAGCTCCCCCATACACGTATTTGTGGTTACCAAATGGTGAAACGACACAAAGTATTACGATCATTCCGGCGGTGACAACAACCTATTCTGTTTCAGTAACAGATGATTGTTTGAATGAAACTGCAACCGATGCTTTTGAAGTTGTCGTTCCAGTTCTTCCTCCATTAGTACTGAATGAAACACCTGACATTACAGAAATCTGTCCTTACCTTCAAGAAACACTCGAAGCAAATGCTTCTGGTGGATCTGGAAACTATACATATCAGTGGTCTTCAACATTTGATGCGGACTTAGGAAACACACCAACAATTGATATTCAACCATCCGCAACTACGACGTATACTGTTATAGTAACAGACAACTGTGGAAATACTGCCACAGCAACGATTGTTTATACGATTACAAGTCCACCTCTCACACTTGTCATGTCACCTGGGGTAGAAATTTGTCCTGGCGATTCTATCGAAATTAGTGTTACGGCTTCCGGAGGTTTTGGATCCTACTTCTACTTCTGGCCACATAGCGGAGAAACGACATCATCTGTTTTTGTACACCCTGATCAGACTACAATATATTCTGTCATTGTTTCTGACGAATGCCAAACATTTGTCGTGAATGGATCAACTGAAGTGACTGTTGTAAAACCAACAGCTAATTTCACGATCAGTAGTGCAACAGTATTCAACAATTTACCGATTCAATTTCAAAATTTGACTTTGAACGGTGTAACATATGTATGGGATTTTGGTGACAACAATGGATCAACCGATGTACATCCGAGTAATACGTATTTAGATCCTGGGTTTTACAACGTGACCTTAATCGCTTACGATGAGAAAGGATGTACGGATACGATCATGCGACCAATTGAGATTGAAGAAGAATGGTACATCTATGTTCCAAATACGTTTACTCCAGATGGAGATCGCTTCAACAATGACTTTAGAGTAAGTACCATTGGAATTCAAACGCTGAATGTCTCCATATTCAATCGATGGGGTGAAGTCGTTTACGCATCAAGTGATCTCGATTTCATTTGGGATGGAACTTATGCTGGGGCGTATGCCCCGGATGGAACATACACCTATAAGATTCAATTCTTAACAAATTCTGAGCGACGCAAGACGATTGCAGGTCACGTGAATGTGATCAGATAAATCAACTCTTTCTTGACTGTTTTTTTGGCGTTCAAGCGCGCTATCCGCTATAGTCCAGATTCCCGTCAGATGACGGATTATCTGGAGCTACCTCTGCTATCGCTAACGCAAGAAATACTTTACAAAGATTTTGTTCTCCCTCCATCAACAGGAACATTGATTCCATTGATGTAAGATGCTCGATCAGAAGCTAAAAACGCAATTGCCTCAGCAACTTCTTCAGGTTCAGCAATTCGTTGCATTGGAGATTGCTTTGCCATATCGCTCAAAACCTCATCCGCAGATTGATTTGTCTTTCCAGCTTTGGATGCAGCAATGCTATTTAAGCGACCAGTGTTCGTTGCACCAGGTAGAACATTGTTGACAGTAATATTAAACTGTCCTAATTCATTCGCTAAGGTTTTACTCCAACTTGCAACGGCTCCTCGAATTGTATTAGAAACTCCCAAACCATTCAATGGTTGTTTCACACTTGTTGAAATAACATTGATGATTTTTCCGCCTCCTTTGTTTTTCATTCCAGGATAAAATGCCTGAACCAAAATATGGTTGCAAATAAGGTGTTGATTAAACGTATCAATAAATTCCGATGTTTCAGCGTCGATAATTAATCCACCTTTTGGACCACCAGTATTGTTCACTAGAATATCTGGGTTGTTTCCAGCCTCTACAAAATCCGCCAATTTGGATTTTAGATCTTGAGGATTAGTGAAGTCTGCAACCAATACTTGATGCTGCTGTCCTTCTGAAGAATCAAGACTCTGCACTGCTTTTTCAAGACGTTCCTCATTCCTTGCAATTAAAACGAGCGATGCTCCTCGCTCTGCCATCAATTTTGCTGTTGCAAATCCTATTCCCTGTGTACTTCCACAAACCACTGCTAATTTCCCCTTCAATTCCATAATTCGACGCTAAGTTTTTTACAAAAATAAAAAGAAGATATGACTTCTAAACCGATCTTGCCAAAGCAATTATTGAAACAACTGATATTCCAATATTTAACAAATACACCCAACCTTACGTATCGATATTTCGTATCTTTGTTAGTTCATATTATATAATTTAACATTAACTCTTAATTATGAAAAAATTCCTACTCTTATTCGGTGCAGTTGCACTGAGTTCTGGTTTGGCGTTGGCACAATGTCCCTCGGGCACGTCGTACCTAGGCGGAGCCGCTCCTTCTCCCGGATCGAGCATAACAATGACAACCTGTGCGTATGCCGGCGAATACCAAACGGTTACTGCAGTTGTTACTGGTAATGACTACACACTTACCTACAGTGGAGGTGCTAGTAACTTTATTACTATTTACGATAATGCTTTCATAGCTGTCGCTTCAGGAGTCTCTCCATTAACATGGACAGCTACTGGTAGTGGTACATTTTATTCTCAAGCAAACTTGAATGATGGTCTTTGTAGTACAGACTCTGATTGTCATACAGCTGCTTGGGCAAATACATCACCTCCACCACCGTGCCCTGCAGTAACGGCACCATGGATGGATGATGTTGAAGCAATTCCTGCAACAACATCTTTAGGAACTGTTAACTGTTGGACAAATTCAGCAACAGCAGCTTTTAACTGGAACGTTTCTTCTACTGGAACTCCATCAAGTAACACTGGTGCTTTAGTAGCAAACAGTGGAACAAACTTCTTCTATACTGAAGCATCTTCTGCAGGAATTGCTGACGAAGCGACTTTGGTTACGCCGGACATCGACGTTACAGGTTTGACACTTCCAATGTTAACATTCAACTACCACATGGTTGGTGCTCAAATGGGAACATTGAACGTGGAAATTTCTGACGATGGTGGAGCGACTTGGAGTACAGTAACAACAATTACAGGTGCACAACAAGCTAATCAAGCTGATGGGTTCTTATTAAGTGAGAGCACATTAACTGGTTATACTGGAATTATTAATATTCGTTTCCGTGCTGTTAGTGCTGGATCTTTCGAGGGAGATATTTCTTTAGATGATATTGGTGTTGTTGAAGCTCCAACTTGTCCAACTCCTTCTGGTTTAACTTTAATTGGTTCTGATTTGACTTCTGGAACATTCACTTGGATACCTGGTTTCTCTGAATCTGAGTGGCAAATGGAATATGGAACACCTGGTTTCACACCTGGAACTGGAGCTGGAACTGCTTCTTTCACTACGAACAATGTCAACGAAACTGTTTCTGGATTGACTTCAAACCAATTCTATGAAATGTACGTTCGTGCTGCTTGTTCACCTGGTGATACTTCAGCATTTACTGGACCAATTTTATTCAATACATTCAATCAAGGATTGTATATGGATATGGATATTGCTTGTCCAACAAGTGGATTTGTAGACATCTCTACAACTGGTGTTGATTTGCTTCTTACAGATGATGGAGCTTCAGGAGTTACAATTCCTTTCTCTTTCCTTTATCAAGGTGCACAGCAAATTACAGATGTAACTATTGGAAACAATGGAGACATTAAATTGGGAACATTAACTGGATTCTCTTCATTTGGAGGAAACATGACAGGATTAGCTGATGGCTTATACCCTTGGTTAGATGATCTCGATGCTGAAACTGGAGGTGTTTTCTATGAAACGATAGGAACTGCTCCAAATCAAGTTTTCATTGTACAGTGGCACCAACGTTGTAACTTCTCTGGAAGCATTGGAGCACCAAACATCACTTTCCAAGTTCAAATTGAGGAAGCAACAGGTGAAATCTATTTCGTATACGACGATGTTGTATTTGGTGGAACAAATGCCAATGATGATTATGCAGCATTTGCTGATATCGGAGTAGCTGGACCAAACCAAGATTTGAATGTGTCAAATGATGATACTCAGTATTTAACTGATAACTCATGTGCTCACTTCTTCTACACGGATTGTCCAAATCCAACAGCGTTTACAGTAACATATGTTAACCCTGCAGATGCAGGAATCACATGGAGTGCTGGTTTAGCTTCTGAAGGTAACTGGACGATCATTTACGGACTTTCAGGTTTCGATCCAGCACTTACTGGAACAACGATTACTTCTGGTTCTAACGTTGCCATATTATCAGGTTTAAGTGACATCTCTGATTACGACGTCTACATCTACGCGGATTGTGATCCAGGTATACTTCAAAGTACAGGTGGATTATTTGGAACATTTTCAACTCCTCCAAACTGTTCAGATATTACAGGATTGAATACTGCTACAGCTGAAGATTCTCTTTTCACTGATTGGTTGTGGACTGAAAGTAGTGGTGTTGGAACTTATCCTTCAACTGCATTCAATGTACAGTACGGTCCTTTAGGATTTAACTTGTACTCTGGAACAACAGTTGCTGCTGACAACAACTATACTGATACTACATTCGATGCTACATTCTTAGCTGGTGGTGTTTATGACGTATATGTTCAAGCTGTATGTGGAACGGATACGTCTAATTTTGCTGGACCAATCTCATTCACTATGCCGTTGACTAATGATTCAACATGTTTCGCTGAAGTTCTTCCTGTAGATGGAATAGCTTACACATTCGATAACACTGGTGCGACAACTGACGCAAATGAAGGATTAATTGCTCCTCCAACAACTGGTTACAATACAACTGACGGTTGGGGTGATTCAAATATCGATTTCACAACTTGGTTTACGTTCGATGCCCCTGCTTCAGGAAGTATCTTCGTTTCAGGAAAAGATGCTGGATTTGATGGTCAAATTGCAATTTACGAAGTAACAGATTGTGGTGACTTTACTACTTACACTCTTGTAGCTGCGAATGATGATGCATTAGACTTCTCGTCTGCTGCTCCTGATTTCAGCGTTTGTGGATTAACTGCTGGTAATACTTACTACTTGATGCATGATTCATGGAGTACGTTCAGTACTGGTCAATATTCAATCTCTATTCGTGAGATTACTGTTGATGCAGGTGCTACAACAGGTCTTATTGAAATCTGTACTGGTGATGTTGTCAACTTGTTTGACGGAATTTCTGGTCAAGATGCTGGTGGAGCTTGGTATGAAACAATTCCTACTATAGGATTTGCGGATTCAATCTTCCCATCTGCTGGTTTGGCTTACCAAGTATTCGATTTCGGATACGTTGTTACAGACGGTTGTGCTGCAGATACATCTTTGCAACAAGTTGAAATTTACGCACCTTCAAGTGCTGGTGATGATGGATCATTGACAGTTTGTCAAAACGAACCATTGGATCTATTGAATGGTCTTTCAGGAACTGTTGATTTAGGCGGTGACTGGTATGATCCTTTAAACGCTTCAACTAGTTCTTCAATCACTGCAAGTGGAATCCCAGGATCGTTCAATTACGATTACATTACGAGTAACGGTGTGTGTCCAGCGGATACTGCTAATATCGAAGTAATCGTTTCTGCATCATGTGATTACTTAAATACGCAAGAATTGTACTTCGGAGAAATGAGTGTATTCCCAAATCCAACTAATGGAATTGTGAACATCACTAACTTCGGTTCAACTGACGTATTTAGCTACGAAGTTACTGACGTAAAAGGAAGTGTAATCGGTGGTGCTACATCAGCGATTAACGGATCATCTGAAACTGCAATTGATCTTGGAGGACTGGAAACAGGAATCTACTTGATTGAAGTTTACAATGATTCAGCTAGAAAAACGTTCCGTATTGTTCTTCAATAGGACGTAACTAAAATTTATATGAAAGCGTCCCGGTTCCGATCTCGATAATTATCGGGATATCGGAATCGGGACGCTTTTTTTATACAGTTTTCTTACCTTTATCTCAAATTCAAACATATGTTAGCCCCTTTCAATCTTCAGAAATGGATCGATGATAATCGCGATCTTCTTAAACCACCTGTTAGCAACAAGAATCTCTATGTTGAAGCAGGAGACTTTATTGTAATGATCGTTGGTGGACCAAATGCCAGAAAGGATTATCACTATAATGAAAGTGAAGAGCTATTCTATCAGCTAGAGGGAGAAATTACTGTTAAAGTTCAAGAGGACGGAAAGGCACGAGAAATTAAAATTGGAGCTGGAGAGATTTTCTTGCTTCCAGGAAAAATTCCTCACTCACCTATCCGAGGAGAAAATACCGTTGGACTTGTTATCGAGCGTGTTCGAAAAGGAACCGATATGATCGATGGTCTCATGTGGTTCTGTGATGAATGCAACCATAAATTGCACGAGTACAAATTCAACTTGGTTGATATTGAGTATGATTTCATTTCACGCTTCCGTTCATTCTATGCATCAAAGGACAATCGAACATGTGATAAATGCAACCATGTAATGGAAGTTGACGATCGATTCATTTAGACCTCACTAACAGCTTTCCGTTTCTTTCGAAACCAAGCAATTCCGAGCACAAGTATCAAAACAGATCCAAGTGCAGTCCAAGCCCAAAGAGCGATAGATGTCGAACTAGGTGAAACGACAGAAACATCTGTACCAATTAATATTGCGGATGACCAGAAATATGGATGAGCACTTGCTTCGTCTACTTCCCCATTCGCTAAATAATCAAGTTTAGCAGCATTCAATGAACGAGATGGTGATTGCGTTTCACTTAATTTCTCATAGAAGCTTTTCATAATTAAGGCATTCGATTCGTGATTCACACGCCACAGATTCGTTACTGTCGACTGAGATCCTGCATCTAAAAAACCACGCGCTAAACTCATTGGACCTTCACCCTTGAAAACTGTTCCACTACCTGTTTCACATGCATTCAAAACWACCAAACTTGCTGGCAAATCGAGTTTTAGTAATTCCGTTGCTATTAAGCGGTGATCTTTTGACTTCACATCTGAAAAAACCATCCACGCATCATTGTTTTCTCCTGAATTCCTTCCAGCATGCGTAGAAATGTGCAAAATATCGTATTGTTCAGCATCGCGGAAAAATTGGCTTTTCGTTGCTTCGTCTTCCTTTAATTTATTCCCAGAAAAAAGTGCAGCTCCCGATTCTAATTCCTCCAGCGATTTCGGCAAAAAGTCATACGAATTTGAATTTCTAAAAACTGGAGCAATTCCTAAAAAGGACTTTTCAGCTTTCCCCCTTAGCTCATCGTGCGCAAAGAAATAAGCAGATGGCGAGTAGTGTATAACATGATCACGCACCACATAATTCATTTTTTTAAACGAATTTGTACCCTTGGATACATTCGAAACAAGCGCCTCAAAAGGAAGACTGTTTAGTATACCATCAGGGAAGATTACCCAATTCGTAGTTGAGTTTTTTAATTCACCCAGAAGCAAGTCGAACAGTACTTTTCCTGAACGTCCATATTTCTCGGGTGTCGAGGTATTTGGAGAATTCAATTCAGTCATAAATTCGTTCACTCCCTCCGTTACTAATTTTCGCTCAATTTGAGTGAATTTAAATTTATCAGGCGAACCAGTAATTGCGTAGACCCAATCATCTCCGACGAAGTAACTCAAGATCTCAGCGTTACGACTTTTCAGTTTTTTCTTTAATTGCTTTGCTATGTCTCCTTCCAGCTTTGCACTAGACTGAGTTCGATATGCCGGAAAAAGAGAACGCACTTCCTGATCCAACAATTGAGATTTCTGATCTATTTCACTCAGTCTTTTCTTCAAACGTAATACATCAGCGGCATCGTCATTCATTTCAGCCGTTTGGATATCAGATTTAAACAATGATCGCTGGAATTTCAAAGCATTCTGTTCTTTCAATAAACTGCGCATTTCAGGATTATTGTTTGCCAAATCCTTAAAGCCGCGTTCCTCAGCTAATACAATTGCTTTTGTCTGGTCCATTAAAACAAATGCCCGATCAATCCATCTTTGATCCTGCGTTTCTTCGCACAAATCAAATATGGCAGCTAAGGCAAGCTCTCCAATAAGATGTACTTCCTTGGCTGTCTCCAATTTCGTGTCAAACTCAAATTGTTCAGAACGGTGAATTTCAACCCAATCGAAATAACACAAATAAGCGTCAACAGAAACTTTTAGCCATGAACTTTCCCCCGTTTCAGTGAATACATCATGTGCAATTATTCCTTTTTGAATTAAGGCCTCACCAATTACAACATCAGCATACAATTCAGATTTAGATGGGTTATCTGAAAAACCGCCGGTACTAATACCGTCTACCATGGATTGCAAACTCAATTGATAGGACACCATTGCCTCCACCTTCATATCAAGTGCATCATAGGAATTCCCTAGTTCAACTAATGCACGCCCCCGTGCCCTGTGTTTTACAGGATAAACTTCTTCCGTTAACAACAGGGCTTCAGTATACATCTCATGTGCCTCTTTTAAGCTTTGAGAATGTCCTAGTACTTTCGCCTTTGCCTTTAATGCTGCTATTTTATATTGTTTGGCTGCGCGATGATGAAAATCCGTTGTATCTGTATTCCGAATGACCCTATTAACATGATAGATACATTTCTCAGCGGAAATTGAACTCTGATCAAAGCGCTCCGATTCTTCCTCTGCTTCGGCTTTACTAGAGTACAAAAGGCCCAAACTAAAATCATCACTTTCATCTAGTGCAATTCCTTCCGTCATCAACGCAATTCCCTTACCGAGTTCTCCAGTATTGACGTATGCGCGACCAATGTCATTGTAGGCATTCATCAATGCTTCCGTATCACCACTATCCTCACACGCCCGCTTAAACTTCCCCAACATTGAAATGGCAATCTCATTTTCACCAAGTCGTGTGTAAATATTCCCTAAGGGTTGAAAGACATAGCGGGCAACAAGATAATCTGACGGTTCACACAGTTGAAATTCCTTTAATGCAGCGAGGTAATCCTCTTTTGCAGCGAGATAATCTCCTTGTTGTTGATGGTACAGATAAGCCCTATTCGTATAGATCCATGCTAATTTTTCATGCTCTTCCAGGGTAATTGGTTCTCTCCAACGAGCATCAATGCAACGTGTCAGGATTTGAACAGCCTTTAACACATCTCCTTGATCGCGGTAGCTCCCACTTTCACTCTTCATGAAACTCATCCATTCCAGTAACTTATCTTGGGTGAGTTTAGCAGGCTTCTTTGTTAGAACTTCTTGCTTCGAATCTCTCGATTCATTCTTTTGTTCCTGGGATGAAACCCCCAAAAATATTATTACTAAAAGCAAAATTAGCAGCACGAGCCGTTTGACCATGCTGCTAATTTACAGAAAAAAATTATTTCGTTTTTTCAATTATTCTGACGTTCATACCGACGTTTCCTTTTTCGGGCAAGAAGCAAAAATAATGACTTCTAGAGCCCCCGTTTAATCTGCTTCTCTTCTTTACGTGGTAATTCTTTGACGTCTTTGATGTCTATAATATTTTGAAATCCGCCACCTTTTCCGATTGGTAGTGCATCACCACAAACAGTCTCTACTTGGTTGGTTCGTATTGGATCGTTCCTATCAAAATAAATAACTGATCGAGCTACCGTTGCAGGTCCAAAAACGTAATTGTTCTTTACAAGGATATCGAACTCAATCTGATCACGCGACAACTCCAAATCCACCAAGTTAGGATCGCCTGTTCCTTGAAGAACCAAATTATGCATTTCGAAGGTGATTTTTTTGTTCACTTCATCAATAGAATATATTGCGTCCGAACTACCGTTATGAACTCCACTAATCGTTCCTGAGCTATGCGTTGTATACTTATCAGGAAATTCAATTCCATCAATCGAAGACATATTTACTTTATCATCTAACAAACACTCGACACGTACATAACTTGTAGGACCTACTCCTACGTTTTGAAATTTAACCGTGTAGTGAATTTTACCATTGCGATAATCACATTGATTATCTGCGTCCGAACTCTGTAACATCATGTTTGGATCGTGCGAATGAGCAACTGTAGCACTAATCATAAAATAATCTTGGCCCGATATAGGATCGCCAGTTCCACTATTGTTATTAATCAAATCAACACGCATATTTAATTGATCTTCTTCGTTTTGGAGAATGAGCACTGGAACTAGAATGGATCTTTCTTTACCTGGAGCTAAATTTTGAAAATTACATTCGCTTACACCTGCATCCCATTGCTCCCCATTAGATAAAAAGTTTCGGTTCGAAATGAGCATTTGGTCCAAGATTCTAGCGTGATTCCCTACATCAAATTTTAATTTGCCACTGAACTGTTGATTCGTTGAATTAACGTAACTCACAATTAGATACATGGTATCTCGAAGTACAGCGTTTCGGTAATTCTGCATGTAAATGCTTTCTCCATGAGGCAAAACATTTCTAGGACTTGTATTTCCAATATCTGTTGTGAACGTATACGTTAATGGTGGCGGTCCACCAGTTCCATAGCTTTCCGTTGTAATATCCATCATTTTCACCTGTGGGAAATTGGGATTTCCATCAGTACGAGCATGCGTATGCTCGGGCGCCTTAACAAAACTAAAATCATTATCACCACTCCACCATAAATGAGAAAAAAATGCAGCGCGATTACTGGTCAAAAGTGGCAATACTTCAAAGGTATTTCGACCACTTTGATCCAAGTTACACTGAATGGTGTCAACGTTCGTGGGAGTAGTTGTTCGTTGAGAAAATGCGGAGCCTGAGGTCATTAAAAATGAACAAACGGCAATATTAAATAAATGGGATCGTTTCATACTATTCTTTAATCGTTGGTTATGTTTCGCTAAGATAACATAACCAAAGTATGAGAAGATTTTCAGATCGATGAAAATTTCATACCTTCGATTCGACTGAATATAACACGTAAAACTTACAAAAGTGCTGCAAATACTTCGTATATCTGACGCAAAAATTGTTGAATTCCTCAATGAAGGCGGTCGTAAAGAAACACGTGCCATTCAACAAGTACTTGATCTAAATCGATCGAAAATTACCTCATATGTTGTAAGCAATAGTGGTAACTCATCTGATGCCGAAACAATTTTAGTGGAGGGTGTGACAGAATTGGTTTTTAATGTCCGTAAAGGGAAATTTCGAGGAGACAGTTCAATCGGTACGTACCTTTTTGCCATTTGCAGAAGTCTTTGGTTGAAATCTTTGAAAAAAAACAAACGATATATTGACGACGATGACATTATTCTCATGGAAGATTCATCGGATTCTCCGCTTCAACTTTTCAATGAGCAACAAATAAAGTCCGAAGTTTCTTTTCTGTTATCAGGTGTGGGTGAAGCGTGTAAAAAAGTACTTGAATTATGGTCACAGCACTATTCAATGCACGATATTTCGGGTCAATTGGGTTATAAAAATGCTCAAATAGCCATGAATAAGAAGAATCGATGCTTGACAAAACTGAAAGAAATCGTTAAAGACAATACTTCTCACCGTGAACTATTGTTAAGTTATATAAATTGAAACCGATGGAAGAACGTACAGCACAAATCGACACTTACTTGTCCGGTTCAATGACACCAGAAGAGGAAAAAGCCTTTGAGCTAGCACTTGAAAATGATCTTGAACTGCGTAAAGACGTTGATCTTCAGAAGAAGACTTTTGCCCTTCTAGAGGCCGCTGCATTTATCGAAACGAAAGATAAAATTCGCGCAATTAATCAACAAAAATCAACAAGTTCTTTTGGCGGAATGCTTCTAAAAGTGGCAGCTGTGCTATTAGTACTTGTCATTCCAACATATTTCCTTTTAAACAACCAATTTAACGACGAGCATCTTTTTGCGGACTATTCAGAGCCATACCCAGATCGTATAACTACAATGGGGTCTTCTGACAAAACAAAATTAACAGAAGCCATGTCGGCTTACAACAAAGAGGAATACATTGAAGCAGCAAAACTTTTCAAGGTGATTAGACTGAATGGCAGTGAGAACGATAAGGTCATTTTATATGAAGCGGTTTCTCTGACGTATTCTGACCAAGCAAAAAAAGCAGTTGACCTGTTAGAAATAGCGATGAAACCCAAATCGGCTAATTTCATTTCACTCGAATGGCAAATGGTACTTTCCTTATTGGCAAACAATCAAGGCGATGATGCTAAGGATGTTCTAGCTAAATTTCTTGAGCACAACAATGGCTATCAGCAAATAAAAGCTGAAGCACTGTTAACAGATTTAAATCGAATTTGGAGATAAGAAAATTAACGGAGTAGATTCACATGACCAGCATGGACTGTCTCTTCTCCTTCGTAGTCAGTAATTAATGCCTTCCAAGTATAGGTTCCATCTTGACATTTAGCACCATTGTACTTACCATCCCAGGTGTCTGACAAACTGTTTAAGGTATGGATCAATTCACCCCAACGGTTATAGATTTGCATCTCAAAGAACGCAATGTTTCCACCCTGAGCAAAAAATAAATTATTAAATCCACCTGGATCATCACTCGGAGTAAACGTATTCGGAACATACAGAATTGGATCGTAGTAAATATTCACCGTGTCCGCTGCTACGCATCCATTTATATCCGTGTATGAAACTTCGTAGGTGAAATTTCTATTGGGATTAGCAATTGGATCAATACAGACCACACAACTTAAATATTCTGTTGGATACCAAACATACGTTCCTGGTGTACTGCTCGTTGCTCCAAGTTGTATATTATCTCCGATGAAGGCATACACATCTGGAACCGTCTGAATAAACGCAAGAGGGAATAAATCGACAAAAACAGAATCTGTAGCCGAACATCCATATTGATCCACTCCGGTTACATAGTACATGGTTGGTACTACAGGACTCGCAATAACTTGAGAAGTAAACGGATTATTCAAGGTCTCCGCTGGATTCCAAAAGTAATTCAATCCACCTTGTGCCCACATAACAGCCGTTTGCCCAGGACAAATGATCGTATCATTTCCAGCGACAACAGACGAGACGATAATACTTGCGTAAACACTGTCTCGAACTGTACCACATGCATTTATGAAATCACAATAGTAATACATATCTGAAGTTGGCGTAATCGTAACATCTGGCCCAGTGATAGGAGTAATTGTTGGGTGAGCATCCCAAGCATAAGTATCCGCACCTCCAACTTGAATATCCAACGAAGCCCCTTCACAGAGATACACGCTATCGGGAATGATTGGATTCGGTGGTGTGAAATAGACGTCAATATCTACCGTTTCAGTTAGAATACAATTGTTTGCTGTTGTTATCGTAACGGAATAACTTATTGATGATGCTGGCGTACTCACTGGGGTTGGACTTGTCGGGTCATCTAAAAAAGTCGCTGGACTCCACAGATACGACACTCCACCTGTGGCAAAGAGGTTGACATCATTACCAATGCATATACTGGTATCATTTGACACCGTGGCATTCCCGAGATAGACCTCCAGCGTTACATAGACCGTATCAACTCCACATGTGTCCGATATGATCACTTGGAATGATGTTGTTTGATCTATTATTGCCGTTGGAGTAGAACTCGTCGGATCGTCTAAGAATTGGGCAGGCGTCCATTCGTAAATTGAACCTCCGAATGCTTCAAACTGGAATGGCTCTCCAGGGCAAATTGGACCGGGAGGTTGAACAACGCCACCTTGAAAATCTCCAATTGTGACAATAAATTCTGTTGAATCTGGTGAGAAACATCCGTTCGTATCTGAAACAACAAGTGTAACAGTATATGTTCCTGGTCCGGAATAAAAATGAACTGGATTGATATCTGTCGAGGTTGAGTTATCACCAAAATCCCAGAAAAAGGCATTTCCGTTCGCACTGTTATTGTTAAAAATCACTGGATCAGGAAGACAGACGATTGTTGTAGGTGCTGCAACAACTGCATCAATTGTGCTTAATTCAAATTTAAATGCGGCCAAATTACACGAACCATTACCCGAAGCTGGATTTGATGGAGCCCAAACACCTGGAGTTGTTGTGAAGCCATTCGTAACGCCTGATCCGCATGAACCACAAACGGCATGGTAAATTCGTCCTGACTTGTCAAAGCGACTCGTTCCTCCATCTACATGGTTAGCGCTTCCAGAAACTCCGCCCATAAAGGTTCCATATTTGAACAACGACGCATCTTGATCCAAAACTCCGATATAGAAGTTATTACCATTCGTTACTCCTTGGAAAGCATCTGGAGTTACAGGAAAACCGTTCGTACTTGAATTACTTGCTTGACTTCCGGCGTTGATTGATCCTCCCCATCCGGAAAAATAAATATCGTAACAATCCGAAACTAAGAATGCCGTTGGAGAAAGTTCAACACTTCCTGTTCCAGCACCGAACATTGTTGTCCATTCAATCGATAATAAATCTGTGTTATATTTTCGAATAAACTGTCCTGAATTTGCTACTCCATAACAACCTGGCGTGATTGCCCACGCTGTTTCGGACTGACCGAGAACATATACTTTATCATCAATGTCTAACTGAACAAAATATGCTTGATCATAGTCATTGGCACCCATATAGGTTCCAGAAATTATTGCTCCTGTTGCTCCATTCAAACGTGCCAAGTAACCATCGGAAATCCCGCCATTAAATGTTGGATCAAAGCCTGTAGGAAATGCCATATTTGAAGAAGCTGTGCCTCCAGCCACATAAACATCGCCAGTACTTGATATTTGCAAAGAATTCCCTGTATCATCTCCCGAACCACCTAGATAGGTTGACCACAACATGGAACTTAAATTCGAATTGAGTTTGAAAACTACTGCATCCTGTGCTCCAGCTAACGTAGGTTGACTTCCAAGAACTACCGGGAAATCCCCTGACTTTGTATGGGACGCGACATACACGTTATTGGCTGCATCTAATACAATATCACCTCTAAACTGATCTCCGTAATTGTATTGTAGAATTGACGTGTTGAGTCCATCGATACCTGAACCACCAACATACGTTGAGGCGATCAAATTTGATCCATTCGCGCTTAATCGAGCGATGAATAAATCGGAACCTCCTGAAAAGTCGAGACTATTCGTCGAACCAACCGGACTCGGTCCTCCATTGAATGTATTATCGTAAGACGCACCGCTCATTGGAAAATTCGAAGAAGAGGTAATCCCAAAAATGAAAAGCTCTCCTGTTGGCGAACTAACCATACTGTTGGGGGTTTCCGACCCTGATCCACCAATATAAGTTGAGTAGATCATGTTCGTTCCAGTGGTATTAAATTTCGAAATCCCTAAATCGATCAAGCCAGCAAACGTTCCATCGTATGCCCCAGGGAGAATTGGATAACCTGTTCCAAAAACAATTCCTCCGCCGAATAAATTCCCAGCGAGATCTGGCGCGGCAGTGAATCCCCAGTTGTCAGCAGTTGAGCCCGTAAATGTTGAGAACGTTAAATCGGGATCGATCACTAATTTTTTGGAAGAATCATATCCGTCAGGAAAGATGAATTTGACCGTTTCTCCAATGAGCTCAAAGCGAACTTCCACAGCTTTCTTACCATATTCTCCAACCACCCATGCGATTGGTTTCTTTTCTATAATCTCTCCAAAGCGATTTTGTATCCGAAGATTTCCATCTTCATCGATCTTCATTCCATATTGACCCGAATAGGTAAATGAAATTTGATCTGCATCCACTCCTGGGTGAACAATCAATGAATATTTGAGCTGAGCATCTTTTCCAAGCATCTCAAGATCAATACCTGCATAAAAATCCTTCATTCGAAGGTGATTATAGCTGTATAGATTACCTTTCCATTTGGATTGATCGTTTCCCAAAAAATAATTTCGATAGAAATATGAAGAATCGATTAACTCTGTTTTTCCTTGCCAAGATGAGCCAATAAATTTTGATTGAATGTTGTGAACACGCATTGAATCTGCTTCACGATCATCGTGCCCTGAATCTCCATGATCATGATCACCATGAGACATCAATTGTTTACCGTCGTGAAGGTAGAAAGTAAACCCATCCTTTTCGATGTACATGTCACCTTGTGCCAACTCAACTTTATAAACGATTCGATCGTCCCATTGTCCAGCATTCGGGTGCATCCAAATATCCTGTCCCCATGCGAAAACACTGGAGAGTGACATCAGAAAACACGTGATCGCTAGATTTTTCATTAACATTGAAAATTACTATAAAATTGCGAGACGGAACAACCATTCCGTCAATAACAACGCCCGAAGACTCAATTGCTTACTACTAAATCGCTTAATTCAGCTATTGGTTGCCTCTTTCTAGGCAAAAACTAAGCCACAAATAATCGTTCTACGCACAATTAATGTTGTAAATTTGTCGCGTATTTAAGTGATCTTGAAATGAGTGATTCGATAAAACATGAGTGCGGGATAGCACTTCTCCGATTAAAAAAACCTCTTCAATTCTATGTAGACAAGTACGGGACTGCCTTTTATGGTCTCAACAAGCTACATCTTTTGATGGAAAAACAACACAATCGAGGGCAAGATGGCGCTGGTGTTGCGAACATCAAATTAGACATGGAACCAGGTGATCGTTACATATCACGATACCGTTCTACTGACAGTAAACCGATTCAAGATATTTTTGACAAGATCAACAATCGATTTAAAGAAATTGCTAAAGAGCATCCAACGAAAATTAACGATGTTGAGTACCTAAAAAAACACGCTGGATTTACAGGTGAATTATTTTTAGGACACTTGCGTTACGGAACCTTCGGACGAAATTCTATCGAAAACTGTCATCCATTTTTAAGACAAAATAACTGGATCACACGTAATTTAGTTGTTGCAGGAAACTTCAACCTAACAAACGTTGATGAGCTTTTTGATGTTTTATTGAACATCGGTCAGCACCCAAAAGAAAAATCAGATACGGTAACAGTACTTGAAAAAATCGGTCACTTTTTGGATGTTGAAAACGAAGAAATGTATGATCAACTGAAAAGTCAAGGATATGACAACACTGCGATCTACAAGCGAATTGGCGAAACTTTAAACGTTGAGCGTATTTTAAAGAATGCTTCAGCAGATTGGGATGGTGGATATGCAATGGCTGGTCTTTTTGGACACGGAGATGCATTTGTACTACGGGATCCGGCAGGAATTCGGCCAGCATACTGGTACGAAGATGATGAAGTTTCTGTAGTTGCTTCAGAGCGCCCTGTTATTCAAACAGCGTTCAATCTTAAAACTGAACAAATTCAAGAGTTGAAGCCAGGTCATGCTTTAATCATTCGTAAAGATGGAAAGCTCACAGAGACACTCATCAACGAACCGACTGAACCTGCACGTTGTTCATTTGAGCGCATCTATTTCTCTCGAGGAAATGACGCTAGCATTTACAACGAACGCAAGCAACTCGGAAAAAATATTGTTCCTCAGATTTTAAAATCAATCGATTACGATTTTGATAATTCTGTATTTTCATTCATCCCAAATACTGCGGAAGTTTCCTTTTATGGAATGATGAAAGGTTTAGAGGATCATCTGAACGAAGAAAAAATTAATAGTATCATCGCCTTGGGAGAGAATCCAAGTCCTGAAGCGATTCGAGAAATATTGATCAAACGAGCTCGCCTCGAGAAAATCGCCATCAAGGATGCAAAGCTGAGAACATTTATCACGCAAGATGATTCACGTGATGACTTGGTTGCACACATTTACGATATTACTTATGGTAGTGTAAAACGCGGTACCGATAACTTAGTCGTAATTGATGACAGTATTGTTCGTGGTACAACGTTGAAACAATCCATTTTACGCATCTTGGATCGACTTGATCCTAAGAAAATTGTTGTTGTTTCATCAGCACCGCAAATTCGTTACCCAGATTGCTACGGAATTGACATGGCAAAAATGGGAGACTTCATTGCATTCGAAGCAGCAATTGCATTGCTCAAGGAACGCGGAATGGAAGATGTTATTGAGCAAGTTTATAACGATTGCATAGAGCAAACGAAACTTCCTCGGAAACAGCAAAAAAATGCTGTTCGAACGATTTATTCAGCATTCACAGCAGAAGAAATTTCGGCAAAAATCAGTGAGATGTTAACGCCAGAAAGTGTCAAGACGCATGTAGAAATCATCTATCAAACGATTGAAAATTTACACGCAGCATGCCCAGATAACACAGGAGATTGGTACTTTACAGGGAATTACCCTACTCCAGGAGGAAATAAAGTGGTTAATAAAGCATTCATCAACTGGAAAAAAGGTGTAAACGAACGCGCATACTAATCAATTATGAAAGGTCGTACCGCTGTTGTTTTATATGTACTCAGTGCATACATAATTCTCCAGTTTATATGGTGGGGCTATCACATTATTGATTTAACGCAAGAAGCTTCAGGCAAATTGGCGAATGTCGATAAGCGCGTTACGATGATTATTGGTGAGGGAGCCGTTTTCTTGCTGATTTTAGTCGTTGGAATCTGGTACGTACGTCGATCAATCATCAAAGACATCAAATTATCAGAAAGACAGAGCAATTTTCTGCTCTCGGTGACGCATGAATTGAAAACGCCACTTGCTTCGAACAAATTGTACCTACAAACAATCGTCAAGCGCGAACTCGAAAAAGAGCAACGAGATCAATTACTCATCAAAGCAATTGAAGAAAACGATCGCTTGGAACGAATGATTGACAACATCTTGAATGCTTCTCGACTCGAAAACAAAGCCTTGCAGGTTACAAAGGAATCCTTTGAATTAAATACACTTGCAAAATCATCCATTGATCGATTCAAGCAATTGGCGCCTAACGTTGTTTTCAAATTGGAAATGGACGAAAAAACAATAATTACTGGAGACCGACTTCTCATCGAAACGATCATGAACAACCTCATCGAGAATGCAGTAAAATATGCTGGTCGTTCATCTGAAATTTCCATTTTCAGTAAAAATTCACTCTTCGGAGTTAAGGATAATGGTCCAGGCGTTCCTGCCGAAGATCAAACAGAGATATTTAAAAAATTCTACCGCTCAGGTAGCGAAGACACACGCACTCAGAAAGGAACTGGTTTGGGATTGTACATCGTTTCGAAACTAGTTCAACTACACGGAGGAACGATCCAATATTCGGACAATCAACCCACAGGTGCTTGCTTCACAATTGCATTAACTCATGACTAAAAAGATCGGACTCATCATTCTCGATGGCTGGGGCATTGGCGACAAATCTAAATCAGATGCCATTTTCAACGCTAGAACACCATTCATGGATCAGCTCATGGCAAAATATCCATCAGCGGAATTACTCACGAGTGGAGAAAATGTAGGATTACCTGAAGGTCAAATGGGGAATTCTGAAGTTGGACATCTCAACATTGGTGCAGGACGAATTGTTTATCAAGAATTGACACGAATCAATAAGTCCATTCGTGACGGAGAGTTTTTTAAAAACCCTGTCCTGACGGAAGCATTTCAACGAGCAAAAGATACTGGGAAATCGATTCATTTCATGGGATTGGTATCTAACGGTGGCGTTCACAGTTCACAGGAACACTTGCATGCCCTGTGTAAAATGGCGGTTGATTACGACCTTCAAGATGTGTTCATCCATGCCTTTACTGACGGGCGCGATTGTGATCCCAAAAGTGGATTGCATTTTATCGAAAAGTTAGAATCAGAAATTGAAAACACACCCATTCAGATTGCTTCTGTTATTGGACGTTATTTCGCGATGGATCGAGACAATCGTTGGGGACGAATTAAAAAAGCTTACGATTTACTGATCAATCGAACAGGATCGAAATTCGAACGAGCTTCTGATGCAGTCAAATCATCGTATGCAACTGAAATTACCGACGAATTTGTTGAACCTGCCGCGATAAATATTGCTGGAGAACGATCTGGCGCGATTGAAGAAGGCGATATCGTGATATCATTCAATTTCCGAACAGATCGACCTAGAGAAATTTCCATTGCACTCACTCAGCGTGATATCGAAGCTGAAAAGATGCAGAAATTGGATCTCGCTTATTACACCATGACGAATTACGATCGAACATTCGAAAACGTCAAGGTGATTTTTGAGAAGGATAATCTTCTAAAGACTATTGGAGAAGTTGTTTCAGATGCAGGACTCACGCAAGTTCGTATTGCCGAAACAGAGAAATACCCACACGTTACTTTCTTCTTTAGTGGAGGGCGTGAAAAAGAATTTAAAGGTGAAAAGCGTCTTTTAGTGAATTCACCAAAGGTGGCAACGTATGACTTGCAACCTGAAATGAGTGCTCCAGAGGTTCGAGATCGAATTACTAACAATATTCGCAACGAACAACCAGACTTCATTTGTTTGAATTTCGCCAATCCTGATATGGTTGGTCACACTGGTGTTTACTCAGCTATTATAACAGCAGTAGAAACGATCGATCGTTGTTTGAAAGATGTTGTACATGCCGGACAAGAGTTTGGCTACGAATTCATCGTAATTGCCGATCATGGAAATGCCGATTACGCTGTAAATCCTGATGGAAGCCCGAACACGGCGCATTCATTGAACCCAGTTCCAGTTGTTTTAGTTACTGAAGATAAAGTGACCTTGAAAAATGGCATTTTAGCAGATGTCGCTCCTACGATTTTAAGTCGATTAGGTGTTGAACAACCAATTGAAATGACGGGTGCAACTCTAGTCAATTAGTCGATATTGAAAGATCCAATTATGAAGAAATTTTGGAAGAAGCAATCATAACTCAACAACAGAAGAAGATACGCTGCCAAATATCCCTAAACCGTTCTCGACATTCGTGTGCACATTAACGGGATCACTGAAAGGCCCAAATGGCTGATTGTTTTCAATAGATTTGAAGTATTTGTACGTGTCTTCCGAAAGGTTCAACAAAGTTGCAGAATACCCAATAACTCGGCTCGTTTCCTCAGTCCCCATGTAAGAATAGATATAATCGTTAAAATATGTCGAGAATATTTTCAACTCTCCATTAAATGAAAAATCTTTAAAAAAAGTATTCTCACCAAAGCGAAATTCATAACTAGGATCGTTAGAACCAAGATATTCAGAAACCCAGGCAGTATCAACTCCAGTAACATTCATATTACCGTCATAGGTCGTTGTTTCTCTCTCTACACTTAACTTAACGGCATAAAAGTTCTCTTCCTGTGAATCATTAAATTCATAGTTCACAAAAGACGTTGTATTGAATTCACCCTCAACTGACGAACTATCAATATTCGACAACACCACATCATTTACCGTTGTAATTTCACTTGAAATGGTTTCATAACCTGTATACGAAACCTCTATACGATAGTCCGTACCTGGTAAAATAATCTCTCCTCCATAATAATAACCATTACCTGATGAAGCTAACACATACTCAACACCTGAATCAAGGTTTGTAAATTTTACTGATGCTCCTGAAATTGAAGCGTCAGATGGAGAGCCATTTGAAAGAAAGAACACACTTCTGGAGATTTTTATATTGGGTAAGGAATTATTTTCAAGTATCCCATCCAATACAAGTACTGGTGCTTTACCCTCACCTTCATATTCAATTTCTTTCTCACAAGAGATCAAGAAAAGAATTGCTATTAAGAAAAATAGTTTGTTCATCATTAGTCTTTTATTGAGTTAAGCTTGATTTCCTTAATCTTTTTGAAATCGAATTTAAAGTTCCAGCTAACAGAAGGAATAATTGGAAACAATGAAACTCCAATCAGAGCTGGGTTATTACTTTGGTTTACGCCTTTATATATAAAGAATGGATTCAAGCGGTTGTAAACATTATATATTGATAATGATAAGGTAGACTCTCCGTATTTCTTTTTCTTTTTTCTGTTTGCACCGATATCCATTCTATGATAATCCGGCATTCGATAACCATTCAAGCTCGTATAGTTAATCAGCGTGTTAAAATTATTACCTCCGAAGAAATTGGAAACTCCATACCCTTGACTACCGATCGTTACCGCGTTTCCTGTTGCGTAAACAAAGATAATTCCAATATCCCAAGTATCTGTAATATCATAAGATAGCGCAACGCTCAAGTCATGTCGGCGATCGTAACGATGATAAAACGGTTCTCCATTATTTAATTCTTCAAATTCACGAATAGACCAACTAAGCGAATAGCCAATCCACCCTGAAAAATTTCCTTTTTTCTTTTCAAGTAAAAACTCAGCTCCATAAGCAGTTCCTTTTCCTGCAGTTACCGTTTCCTCCCAGTTGGTTCCATTCACATTAAAATCCGCCCCCTCTTTGTATTGAATCAAATTTTCCATTGTTTTGTAATAACCCTCAGCCGAGAAAACAATGTTCCTTGTCAACTCCTGATAGAAACCGATACTTGCCTGATTGGCTAATACTGGCTCAACATTTTCCGTTACAGGCACCCATAAATCTGCTGGCAAACCAATACCAATGTTTGACAATAAATGCAGGTACTGTGCTGTTCGAGACAGACCAAACTTTACACTGGTTCTTTCAGCCAAACGCATATTGAAATTTAATCGAGGCTCTGGATTATTGTATGTCTTTGAACCTATTATCAATAGAGAATGACGATATCCTGCGTTAATTTTAATTCGAGACCCTAAGGTAAAGTCGTCTTCAATATAGACTCCTAATTCATGAGAGTACTGTTTTCTCCCGCCTGAATTGGAATCAAAATTCGTTGTTGAATCCACAATTGTAGTCTGAGATACTCCAGGAGTAAACGTATGATAAATGTCTGACACACCGAATTTAATGTTGTGCTTTGGATTCATAAAAAAAGTAGCATCACTTTTCAGAGACCAATCCCTAATCCCTGAACTAAATCCATTTCGGAATAACGTTTTACTCTTATCGCCAAAGGAATTCGTCACTTCAGTTTGGCTAGATTGTCCAATAAAAAAAAGATAATCGGAGAACGTCCCTGTTGTATTGAGGAACAATTTTGGACTCACCTTATAATTCCATCTTACAGCAGCAATTGAATTACCCCACTTAAGATTATTCTCGGATTCCGATTTGAAACGTGTCCCTGCATCATCATAATAAGCGTCAACGCTGTTAGTCAAGGTCGCCTTATCCAAACCAAAATAACCACTCACATATAAGTGATGCTTATCATTTATTTTATGCTGTATTTTTGCGTTGAAATCATTAAAAAAGTAGCCTCCTTTCGAAGATTGATTTCGAATAAAGGGTTTGATCAATAAGTCCAAATAGGTTCGTCGTCCACTTACCATGAATGAGGTTTCATCTTTTTTTATTGGGCCTTCAATGAGTAAACGACTGGAAATTAAACCAACTGAACCTTCAGCATTGTATTTCTTCATGTTCCCCTCTTTCATTCGCATGTCCAAAACCGAAGAGACACGACCGCCATAACGAGCTGGAAAACCACCTTTGATAAGAGAAACCTTTGATATTGCATCTGAATTAAATACAGAGAAGAACCCAAATAAATGAGATGTGTTATATACTGGTACGCCATCGAGTAAAACCAAATTCTGATCAGGGCCGCCACCTCGAACGTATATCCCACTAGAAGCTTCACCTCCCGACTTGACTCCAGGCAATAGCTGAATCATCCGCATTACATCCTTTTCACCTAGAATCAAAGGTAATTTATCGAGCTTATCCATTTGGATTTCAATAACACCAGAACCCGAATTGTCAACCTGTCTTGTTGCGCCCGCTGTAACGGTAACTTCTGACAACTCTAGAACGTTATCCAATTGTATATCGAGTTCGTTGGTTCCCTTTGGCACCAGTAAATATTTCGTTTTCAATCCGAAATAACTGATCCGTAAAAACGCGTCTTCGTTCGGTATGGTTAAACTAAAAAAGCCGTAGTCGTTTGTCCCGGCGCCATTTCTCGATATCGTATCAAACACTGAAACCCCGAACAACTTCTCTCCTGAGCTTCCATCAGTAATAAATCCAGATAACGTTCTTTTTTCCTGAGATAGCGCTTGAAAACTGAACAGAAATAAAGCAAATAGTGGAATGATTAATTTCATAATAGTCGTATTGACGTAGTTTGGTGCCAACTTTAGCTCAAACGCAGAAAAGAATAGCAAATTGTGATATTTAGAAATATATTTTCTGTTTTTATTTATGCGCATATCAGGTAGTTAAAATCAGATAGTAGAACTTTTGCTATTCTCACCATGCAAACACAAAGAGGCGAATAATTCGGAAGGAGAAAATCTAACACCTACAGGAAGTAGATCAAGAGCAAACACCATTACAAGCTTAATGATCTTAATAAAGAGGAACTTGGCGGTATCTATATTTTCTGGAATCGGGGTGGGGAATTTCGGTTCTTACCCATGTCGCTCCAACTATTTTAAGTCGATTGTTACCGAAGCGGGGTGATTTTTCACATCTTCACAACCATTATTGACGCTGCACTATCTTCAGAAAAGAGCTTTACGTAATAAATTCCTTTTGTTAATTGACCCATATACAACTCAGTTTTAGCATGAAAACTACCTCTCGAGATTGTCTCACCTAGAGAAGATATAAGTTCGTAATTCACTTCTTTTTCAGTTTCAATCATCAACCAATCTTGAACTGGATTAGGAGACCAGCTAACTTCTAACCAAACTGGATCATTCTCATTTGACAAAGAACAATTTTCATCAAAAGAAATTCCTGAATCAAAGGAAAACCCCATTCCGTTCCAAAATGAATTTGAGTACAATTCATTATCTACTTTAATACAAGTTAAACTATTAGAATCGCACCATAAATAATCAATAATACCATTACTTCCATTTGCAACATTAAGCCATGAGAGCGAATTATTTTGACAAAAAATTCTTTCCAACTCCACATTTTGAGATAAGTCTAAATATGTCAGATTATTATTTCCACACGAAAGAAATTCAAGCACAGGGTTATTAGTTAGATCCAAACTGGAAATAACATTCTCCATAATATTAAGGCGCTGCAAATTTGGGTTATTACTTATATCAAGTCCTGCTAAATCATTGTACGAAAGATCGACATCTTCCAACATAGGATAGCTGCTCATATCTAAATTTACTAATTGATTTTCAGCACTGTATAATAATTTCAAACTACTAGATCCAGTATTAATCAAAGTCGTTAAATTATTGTAATTGCACCACAGTTCAATAAATTGTGGGTTTTGACTCAAATCAAGAGATGTAAGTTGGTTCCCTTCACAAAACATGTAAGCAAGGGAAGGACAATTAGAAGTGTTGAGTTGTGTTAATTGATTGTACCTACAGTTCAGCCCCCCTAATGAAGGTCCCTGCGGTTCAAAATTAGTAAATTGATTCCCTTCAATGTTTAACGTTATCAGTGAGTCATTTTGAGATATATCAAGATCAGTCAATAAATTATACTCACAAATTAATACGGTCAATTTTACATTATAAGAAACATCTAAATTGGGTAAAGAATTAGACCCGCAACTCAAATAAGTTAATTCTGTATTCTGCGATAGACTAAGGCTAGAAAGCAGATTATGCTCACAATACAGCTTATCAATCAAAACAAATTCTTCAATACCCGTTAAATCAGAAATACTGGAGTTGTTAACAAAAATAGTTCCCTGATAATTGTTCGCCTCACTCAGTTCAATTTCAAAATTGGAATTCGTGTTGATATTTGTATCACTCAACAATATAGCTTTGAAATTTGGGTCAGGTATGGTTATGACCTGAGCGATACCCTGGCAAACAAACAGGAAGACGCTAAAACATGTAAGAAACTTGATCCGCATAGATCGCAATTTAAACTTATAGAAAAAGAGTCTTAAGCTAAATTGGCGACATTATAAAAATTGTATACACGTCTATACGTATAGACGTGTATACAAT
>NVXP01000170.1 GCA_002733985.1 Fluviicola sp.
AAGTACTTTTGCATTGGGGAGTTGCTTTTTTACCGCTAATGCAGTTGCAAGCCCGGCTGGACCTCCACCGATGATCAATACATCAGCGGAGGCCTTTCCAGACGGAATTTGTCCAAGTTTGGAGTAATTATCCATTTAATAATTAATCTTGTTTCACAGCATACCAAGATGCAACAACACCTGCAGGGTGAATCGTTTCACCTTGTCCTCCTGAGTGGGGGATTACACGTACAATAGAACCAACTATTGACGGAACTTCCTTTACACCGTTGACCCATGGTGCGACCATGTACCCAACATAATTGTAAATCCATTCTTCGCCACCAATAATACCTTTCCCTTGGAAGCGTACCTCGAACGGGTTTCCATAACTAATAGAACCCTGTAATTCAAGTTCCCAGCCTGGACCGCCAATCGTACCTTTCAGTTGATTCATCGGAGCTTCCTCAATGGTAATTGTGCCTTTCCCGAATTGAAGATCATTGAACTCAACGCTCAAATCCGGGTTGTTGTTCATACTTCGGTAAGACCATTGTCCTACAAATACTTCGTTTGTTAATGTGCTCATTTTTTAGTTTTTTTAGGTGGTGGAGAACCTGCATATTGATCGTTGATATCAAAATCATAGTTCCGTTCTTGTTCGAAAAATTTCACTTCTGGTTCAATATTCTGCTCCTTGATCACAAAGCCCATATCCTTCCATGCAGTAACCATTTTAAAGTCGCCTTCATTGGTTTCTGGAATCCCTCGAGACCAATTGACCTGGTCTTCGGAACCTGAAATGGGATTACCATTACTGTCTAGATTACGACGATACACCTGCATAGGCCGGTGAACAGGCCACCACAAGGCGGTTGTTTTTTCTTGATAACGTTCAGTGAATTCGTCACCAATGTTTTTCGGATAGATTAGATTCCATTCCTTGTAGGTTACATTGATGTCCTGAGATGTGCATTCGTTAAAGTCTGATTGCCAAGGGAGCGCACTTCGTTTTGTGATGTCTCCAGGCTGTAAACCTTTTGCAAAGTTATCACTCAAACTTAGCATGTTTTCGAAATGAGACGATTGTACTCCAGGAGTATTGCCTGCAGTACTGTTCGCCATTCCAGGGATGGTAGCTGGATCTGCTTTTACACGGTAAGGCTTGGCGTAAATAGCCGGATTTCGAATAATCCAACCAACTTCAGCACCTGGACAGAATGCACCGCCCAAAATGTTTTCAACGCCTCCTTTATCTATACTCTCTAGTGGCTTTTCTATATCCACTCCCTTAAGCATTTCGAGTTCCTCGTTGATGAACTTACCTTCTGCCCATTGCTTTAGCAAAAAGATCTGCGTTTCGGTAAGCGTCAGGAATTTCGACGGAACAACGTTTGATAGGGGATTGTCTCCTGATAAGTATGGCATTAATGGATAACCTGTCATGTTTCCATCTACACGTCCTTCAAATTTGAACTTGTTTGTTTCATCTACCGGACGAACTGAACGGTAAATAAACATACGCATGTAATTGAATAGTGCTCTTTGTTCAGGATCTTCAACCGTTTTCGGTGGAACACCAATCTTCTTTGGAGAAAAAGTTCCGTTTGGACCGTGATCGTGAGGTAAGTTAGACGATACCAATACATCCGTTACCCATTGCATTGCGTTTGGACGTTCGAGAATTGGCCAAATATCGCGATAGAAATATGGATAGTAATCTTCATTGTATTCCTTACGTGGGTCTGAGCGCCAATCTTCCAAATCGTTAGGAATATTGGGATCGATATTCGTTGATTTATTGAAAGGAGCGACACCGTACAAGTACTGATTAGCAGCAAATTCACGTGTATTTACATCAACAAGGACATCATCCATTGTTATGATGTCAGCTAATTCAGGCACATATCTTGGATATCCTACAATTACCCAAGAAGGGTCTTCTACTTCCAAGTATCGATATTGATTGTCGCGTTCATCTGCATAAATCAATTTTGCCGTAACTGGACCATCTGATGTATCATCAAACCATCCTTCGTTGTTTGCATAACTTTCAATACGCGGCTGATCTGGCGCGTCCAAATAAGTACCGGAATTTCCATGTCCACCCAAAACAACCAATTCCATTGAGTCATTGGTTCGAATATCACCAAGTGTATCGATGTTATTCGGTCGGAGGGGAGGCGGGAAGGTCTGTGCATAGTCAGGGTTTTCACCTTTTGCAAATGATGCACTTCTCGTTTTTGTACAGTTAATTGTTTGCGGTCCTGGATCAATGATCAGCATATTTTGACGCTCGTCGGGATCTGTCACAATGACATTTCTCAAAGGATGATCTGGTGCATAACCGTGTTCTCCTTCCAATTGCTTGAATTGATACCAACTGGATTTCTTATTTGCCAGCCAAACCGTCCACTCAATGTCGACCAACTTGCCTTTACTCGCGACTCCTTGGATGATGTCATCAAGCTGAATAGGTCGGCCATTTGGGTTTTCGGTGTCTGTAACATAAATACCAAATCTCGCTCCTTGACGTTTAATACGTTGTTTACTATCCTTGAAAGTATGAACGCGATTAAGCTTTCCGTTCTTTGACTTTGTAGGGTTTCCCGCTGCGTCGCATTCAATAGGAAGTTTTTTCAAACCTTCAGGAGCAAGGTAGAAACTGTCAGGGCTATCACCAACGCGTGCGACCGCAATTCCAGGGTGAATCTGATATTTTGTAGTTGAATTGTTTTCCATAATTAGATTATTTCAATGAGATCATGATTATTGTTTGAAATCAAGTGATACACCATCCATTCGTAGCATATCTGTTAGATCTTGTCCATCTGTTCCTATAGCGAGCACGTTGATATGGAAATCATCATCACCCTTACTTAATAACTGTTGAATGCATTTTGTTGCATCAAGGTTATAATTTGAAGGAGTATTATGGTGTTGTTCACGAAGATCATGCGTTCGCGTTTTCCTTGGAGCTGGATCACAGTGACCTTCAGAACCAATACATTGACCATGGCCAAAAACGGTAAAACCTCCAACGAAGTTTTCAGGGTGCTTTATGTGCGAATCCTTTTCTGGATGATCCATGTTCAAAAAGACACGAACAATTATAGATTGATTTGGTTGTATAACATTGTGAAGTCGAACAGCTGCTTTCTTGTACTGTTTTTTTACGCGTGAACTAATGTTCAATTTAGCCGTTTTCAGCCTTGTTGACTGAAGCTCAGATCCAATTGGAAAGTAATTAGGGCTCATCACATATTCGTATCCCATTTTCTGGTAATTGTACGTATCTCTTACCAAGAGATTGAACGGTGTAAGAACACTGTTGCCATCATCAGGATTCAATCCTGGATGCTTCTCTTGCCACATTGCCCAATAACGATCAATATTAGCGTGATGCCCGTAAAATATTGGATCGAAACCTGCTGTAAGATTGTTGAGCATGTATCCCGTGGAAGGTTCTAGTGGGTTTCCTTTCTCATAGTTTGGATTTGAACCTCCAGACCATATATGGATGGTATTGTGAGGGTCCATGTCTAATGCTCCAAACGACTGATTATATACATTTCCACCGCCAAATTGAGTGAAATTATCAATGGCTAGAATCTGGTCCATATCATCCTGTGTTGGATAATGGTGGTGATATCTGTCTATCAGAGTGCCCATAATTGCTGGGTTTTTATAATACCGATTTGGATCCGTGTATGTTTTTTTCGTCAAGTAACGGTATGGACTCCAAAGAGGATTTCGATCTTCGAGTATAGTAAAAAAAGCCTGTTTGAGACCTGCAACTTTGCCTATGAAATCATAGTAGTTCTTTTGCTTTGAATCCCAAAACACTTTGTAACAGAACTCATCAAGTGTTGTAAAATGAATTCCTATATAACTTTTCGAGTTCGAACCTTTTCCACGAATTAGATCAGCGTCTGTTTTGGCTAACCCTGCTTGTTGGAGTGCATTCACATCTGCATCTTCCAACCACATTTGAAAAGCGACTGGGATAGTCTGCTCACCATTTTTCATGGTATACATTGGATTGGCCCAATCCCAATAGCTCAAAGTAGCATATGGGTCAATATCTTGGATTTCCTGTTCAAAGCCGTGCATCAGACAACGGTGCCAAGGGAAGAATTTCTCCCATCCATGCTGACAAGAGTTTCCATGTACGCGTCCCCAATAGTCAAAACCACGTCTATCAAGCTCACTTCGTGACCTCAACTTCTTAATCGCTGCACGATACCTCCTCAATTCTTCGGCTGTTAAATCTTCTATGTTCTTACGAACCATCAGTTGACCGTTCTCAGCACGAACTTCATTTTCAGTTTTTTCTGAACGTTGGTGTTCGATGATTCCAGCTGCAAGATCAAGCAACTTCTGCTTATTCGGATTCGCATCTACTGTATGGCATCCATCATCAATCCAATCTGAAATAAACTGAATATCTGTAAAACTAACCCTGGATTCAGCTCCCCAAAGCAGGGGAGGGAATTGTGTATGGTTGAATGGAAACTCTCCACGCAATCCTATGATTAAACCAGATGTTGCACCGCGTCCTGCTGAATAATCATCTGATCCCGAGTCGCTACCGCCACCACAACATGATCCACCATCTTCTTTGTCCTTTTTCTCTTTCACTTCTTCTTTTGGAGGAAGCATCGCTCCAGAGTGAGGACAACAACCACCAGAATCAGCTGGCGGAGTTATGGGACGAATGTCTGAATCATCTTCTCCCGGTTTGGCGATCATGCGAATTCCGTAGATCACTACTTCCTTCAATTCATCAATTGGGAGCTCCCAAAAACGACGGTAACCATCATAATCTGGTACCTGGTCTCCTTGGGCTGTATTTAGTATCAACTTTACCCGATCGTATCTAGACAGGGGCGTTGCATTTTTCTTCTTAGCCATGTTTAAGTTATTTCTGTGGTTTAATTGTTGTGGTTAGTGTATCATTATCCTTCCAGTGTGCTTGCGTATTCAGTAACCAAACGAAGTCGGCACTTAATTGCCCACCATAGAATGATCCTTCTCGTGCTGCCTTCATTGTAGCAGGACGGTGGTTTGCAATTCCTGCCGATGAGTGACATCCCATACAGCTTTCTGTACCGAAAATCATTTTCTCATTATTGTCAGTTGGTTGCGAACCGTTTTCCATGAAATTATATGCTCCCTGATTCCCATTTTGAAAGTAGGTTTCCATGGTCATATTGGTAAGATAAATCGGGTCTGGATCTCCTCCTGGTTTGTTCTCTACACTATTAGGGAAAGCTGCATACGTTGGATCTGCTGGAGTTTTTTGTTGATTCTTAGGCCATTGTGTTCCAACTAACTCATAATATTGAAGTGGTGATTCTTGCAATTTCAATTGTTCCTGAATGTCTCTGTTTAATTCTTGAAGTCGTTCAGGAATTGGAATCATACGGTGAGCCTGACCAATGTAGTAGTCCTTATCCGAACCTTTGATTATTTTATCTTCTGGGATGTAATAGCTACGGTGGTACTTCTTATACGTTCCGTCACGTGCAATGAACTTACTTGAATCTGATTGTAGCCATACATTCGTTGGACAGGTTTCGCAATCTGGATCATAGAAAGAAGGCTTAATCGGAATTTGATTGCCTTCATATTCGAATGTTTCCAAAGAATTGGTAGCGAGGTTATCTACGTGCTCGAAAGTAGACCAGACCCATTGTGATGCACTTGATGTTTTATGATTGATGTGAAATCCAACCATTCCAGCAGTTACTTTGTCCCAACTTTTCTTGTCTTCACTAAGCACAAAAGAAGGTACATTAAGGTATCTTGAGAAATCGTCTTTTCCCTTCACCAAAACTTTCCATGAAATTTTGATTTCTACAGCACCAACCTTTGTGATCTCTTCATAAACTCCTGCTGGAAAATCAGCTTTGTCAGAATCGCTCTGGGAAAAATCAATTTGTCCATTGATGTTGTAAAGCTTGTTCTTTAGAATATAATCGAACTCCTCTTCATTCATGAGTACTTCATATCGCAATAAATTACCATTCTGGTCAAATAGTGGCCCTGCGAAAGCCTGCATGTCTTCATCTGCAACGTTTATTGCCTTATTCGTATTGAACAATAGGCGAACACTTTTCTTTGTGTTTCCTGGAGCATTGTCGTGGTCAAGAATCCAATTAGGAGTGGTACGATTAGAGTTCCATTTTTCTGGTTTTTTACCTTTATCTCTAAACACCTCAAAGGCTTCTTTCCAATTGTACCAAGTCGGAAGACCATCGTCTTTTAGGTGTTCCATTGGCTCACCATTTTCATTTACAGGCCAGTTGATAGCTATAAAACTTTCCCATGAAAATTTATCAAACATGTGTCTTACTTCATCGATCTTCTTTTCCGACATTAATTGATCCTTTTTGGTTTCATCAATATCAGAGGGGATAATAGAAGAGATGGTGATTAAGTCACTCTCTTCAGCGAGTAGTTTCTCAACTTCTGACTCAGAGCAACTAGCGGCAAATAAGAGTAAGCTCACCGAAAGATAGAGGTGTATTTTTTTCATAATGGTAGATGTTACAGTTCGATTACGAACCTAGGTGTTATTATTAAAATTAGCTCAGGTATAAATACCTGTTTTGTGGTAGTGTGGTTGATTTGACAAAAGAGTAATGGGTCTTTGTTATTGATTTTCAGGGTGGTAAGGTTTAGACGCCTTAATAGTGAAGCAAAGAATACAAGCGAAAACGTGTAATTGTACCCTCCAAATTGGTGAGTACAATTACAAACTTTAGACTTCAGCACTAATCTTTTATTTACTAGAGCTTGTATTTGTCTGTTCACTTTTTTGTAAAACTAAATCAGAGCTCATATTAATAGAAATTACTGGACCGTCTAATAGATAAAAGGTAAACGCCAGCGAGGCTCCAGGATAGTCGATGTGGCTAAGTTCAACAGATTTAATAGCTTGCTCATAGTTTTCACTTCGTAACTGTTTCACTGCTTGTGGGAGGTTCATTTTTATAGGCCAGTCAATCGAGAAATTATCGCCTGGAAATAAATCTGAAGATATAGGTTGAGCGAATTCCCCCCAATTAGTA
>NVXP01000171.1 GCA_002733985.1 Fluviicola sp.
TTGAATATGGGACAAGGGCTTAAATACAGTATTATCGAATGCATTGAATTAAAAAACGCCGTTAAGTCTAGCACATGGCCGGGCTATCTTGGCCCATTTGAAAACGGTATTTTAGATTAAAAATGACCAATCACTTCTGTTATCAGTGGCACGTCGTATCACACAACTCATGCTGTGACAATTACGTCAAAAAGAAGTTTAATTACATTTTATTTAAGACAACACGAGTTATTGGACTGAAGATAAAGCTTGTTTCACTTTTGCACGGTGTGAATTTTCAAAAGTGCAAATTGTGCCACGCGGTTTAAAACAAACTCAATAGATCATTTCTAAGAAACGATCTGCATTGTATTAACCTCCAAGTTTTCAAACATTCAAAAAAAATATTTTGCACTTCATTTCCAACCAGTTAACCCTTTAAAGGATCCAAAAGCGCAGATTAGACCATTACCATCCCCAACGTTCTAGTTACAGGATACGTTAAACATGCAATCACTTATTCCATACCCATGAAAAAAAGAATCTACTTTCCGTCACTACTAATTGCATTGTGCTTATCGCAAGTTTTGTCTGCGCAAGGCGATAATGTTGATGTTGTAAAACCGTCAAAATGGGAAATGTACATGAAATTGGGAACTGGTATCTCTAACGAGAAACGACCTCAGTACAGTACCACACAAGTGAACTATGAGGGATGGTACGAACCGAGAATATCCGCATCAATAGGAGCCGGAATTTCTCGAAGTATTGGAAGTAATTTTCGTTTGTCGACAGGGATTAATTATGATTATTACTCGATAAAATCAACACCTCGCTACCTAACCTCTGTTGGTCCAGGATATTACACTACTAGCACAGGGGTTCTACCTGTTATTTCTACAGACGATAAATTGAGCCAATTAGAGCGTCATCGTGGGTATTTGTCCATTCCGATCATTTTCGAGTACTACGGCGAGCGAACATGGGCGCCATATTTCAAACTGGGTGTAATATTCTCTCATAGAGTTTATGATCGGCATAAATCTGTTTATGTTGGAACGCGACAAGAATCGTACAGCAATGCAACAACTATACTTGCGGCACATACTTTCTCTGGACTTTTTGGAACTTTCGGTGGAGGAGTTCAATATAAAAAGAACCATAGAACATTTACCTTCGGATTAACTGGAAACGCTGGAATTGTCGCATTTCGTAAATCGACTTACATATCCAACATCCCATTACCGAATAGTCTTCAAATTGAAGTTGGGGTTCATCAAGAATTGTTTGGTAAGCGACGAAAAAAATCAACCTCGCTTTAGAAAAAAGCCATTCTTAATTAATCAGCCGTACAGAATACCCAGTAATAACCGAAAATTGAATCGGGCTCATAGAAAACACCTAATCCAACCTTCTTACTAGATGCGTTGAACATGTTTTCATAGTGACCTTTGCTGTTGAATCATTGCTGTACGTCGCCCCCCGCACTTTGAACAAGCAATTCAGGACGGTATATTATCGAATTCTCATCTAATATATCGTCCTGCTTTTATTTATCTATAACAACATTCAACTCTTTCAAAACTTCATTGACTGGAATTAAAAAACGAATTCCTTCAACTCCTTGAGAATTAGCTTTAGCATTTAATAGACCTACCCCTTGCCTCCCTCGCCATTCTCTTTTTGGAAAAAAACTCCCAAATATAGAATGACGTTCGCTTATTTAGAATGCTGTTTTCTTTATTAAATGGGCCTAACTCGTGTTCTTGCCTTCTGGTATGTTAATTGAAAACACCTAGACAACCAAGAAGTACACTATGTTACAGTCAGAATTAAACAGAACCAATGAGTTTTCATCAACTTCGAAAGAGTTAAATGATTATGCGTGGGAATTGAATAGGGAAAATCCGAGGAAAGCGATAAAAATCGCAAACAGAGCAATTGAAATATCCAAAAAGGAGAATTGCTTGTATCAAATTGCTTTTGGCAATTATGTAATCGGAACCGCATCAGTGTGGATATCTGAATACGAGATTGGCATGAAAAACCTCTTCAAAGCATTGGAATATTTTGATGGCGTAAACAACAAGTTGATGATTGCGCGTTGCCACTACAGCTTGGGAACATGCTATTATTATCAATCTAACTTTACGGATAGTCTCGCTTCTTATTACAGTTGCTTGGATCATTATTCGACGTTGAAGAATACAATGGGAAAGGCGGAGGCCAAGAACGGTATCGGGAGTGTTTTGTACGAAACAGGAAATTACCTAGAAGCACTGGGTGTGTTGAAAGAAAGTTACAATTTACTGGCAGGGAACAAACACAGCCCTCTTGCTTTGCGCGTATTGCACGGAATAGGAGAAGTATTCCTGCTATTGAATCGATTCTCTACTGCGAAGAAGTATTTCGAAAAGGTGATCAAAATGTACGACAAGGTTGAAATGAACCAGGTATTTATATTTTGTCATTATGGCTTAGCCCAAATTGCTAAAAATAGCAAGGACCCCGTAAAAACACATAACCATCTGAATAAAGCAATTGATCTTTCCCGTTCAATTGAATTCAAAATAGGCCTTGCAGAGTGTTTGTTCTTAAAAGCGGAAGTACTCTTAATTGAGAAAGATGTTGATCTGGCACTGGACTACTTTTCTCAATCAATTGAAATAGCCAATGAGATTAGCAATTACTCAATTATTGCTATATACCATGATATGATGGCAGGTTTCCATGAAGAAAGAAACGAGTATAAACAAGCAAATTTTCACCTTAAGGAGTATAAAAAAGCAAGCGACACTAATGGCTTACAAAAGCATGGTATGCACATGAAAAGCCTCCAGATCAAACTGAAAATGGAAAAAGTTGCAAACGAGAACAAGATATATAAGATTAAAAATAAAGAACTGGAGCGAAGATCGAATGACTTGAAAAAATTGAACTCAAAATTAGAAACAGTAACTCACCTTGGTCAGGAACTTGCTTCACAACTTGATTTCGAGGAGTTATTGGATCTTATTTCAAGCCACATAAACAAAGTCATGAAAGCCGATATTTTATATGTTGGACTATTGGACAGAGATAAGAATGTTATTTCGTTTCCCTTTTATATGCAATCTAAAAAGCGCATCAATCGCGAGCCAATTTCGATGGACAATGAAAGTAAGTTCTCGGTATGGTGTATTAAAAACGAGCAGGATCTTGTCATCAATAATATGGACAAAGAAACACATTCCTTTATCATTAAGTCTGGCCTTACAAATAAATTGCCTGCTTCGGTAATGATTGTTTTACTGCGGGTTAATAATCAAATTATTGGTGTGTTAGGAATACACAGTTTCGATAGAAAAACATTTTCTGATGATAAGGTTTCAGTGGTAAAAGCTCTTGGGGCATATGTTTCAATTGCCCTTATGAATGCACAGGTTTATAAGAAAATCAATAATTTATATTCTCTCCTTGAAATGAAGAACAAGGAAGTACTAGACAGTATTAATTATTCTCAACGTTTACAACAAGCCGTTTTTCCAAAGAGGAAGTTAATCAACAAAAAGTTTAAAGGCTGCTTTATTTTTTATCAACCTAGAGATATAATTTCGGGAGATTTTTATTGGATGCAGCAGGTTGAAGAACGATTAGCTTTCGCATTGGCAGATAGCACGGGGCATGGTGTTCCTGGCGCGCTGGTAAGTTTAGTGTGCTCGAACGCCTTAGATCGATCTGTTAACGAGTTGGGCTTAGCGAATCCATCATTGGTTATTGACAAAGCAAGAGAATATGTTATACAAACCTTCAATCAATCGTCCAATGAAGTACGCGATGGTATGGATTTATCCTTCTGCGTCTTTGAAGGACGAAAGGTGTATTATTCTGGGGCAAATAGTTCCTTATGGATCGTGCGAAAAAATGAACATATTTCGGATGTATGTGGTGAGGTTGAAATTGTAATGAGAGGAACAGAACGATCAATCCTTGAATTGAAGGGAGACAAACAACCTGTGGGTGTTTACGAGAAGATGTTCCCTTTTTCTCAAAAAGAACTAGAATTAATTGAAGGGGATATTATTTACATGTTCACTGACGGTTATGCGGATCAGTTTGGTGGAAAACAAGGCAAAAAATTAAAACGAATCGCATTTAAAAAGATAGTTCTGGAATTGGCGAATACACCAATTGACGAACAACAAATTGGTTTTGAAAAACACTTCCAGGAATGGAAAAGAGATAATGATCAAGTAGATGACGTTTCCATTATAGGGATTCTGTGTTAACGAGTAGCATGGGGTGAAGAATCGAAGACTGATGAAAAATGGCTTCCGGGTTGTACCGCTTTAGCGACCCGTAGGGTTATTTTCAGATTATGTGTAGCACCTTCAGTTTTATTCAATTTTAACTCCAATCACACACACATCATCCACCTGTTCAACGTCACCTTTCCAGTTGGTAAAGACTTCTTTAATTTGTTTATGTTGTTCCTCCATAGATAAATGAGAAATTGACAAAACATATTCTCTCATTTTTTTTACCATAAATTTTTTGCCTTTGGGGCCGCCAAATTGATCCTGAAAACCATCTGTCAAGGTATAAACCTGATCTCCTTTTTGTATTTCAAACTCACCTCCTACAAATGGGAGGTTGTCTTTATCGTGTTTACCAATTGGCATTTTTTCTGGCTTAACTTCAGTTAACCCGCCATCTCTAATTACCCAAATAGGGTTTTGGGCTGCAGTATAAGTGAACTTATTCTTTTCAAAATCAAAGCAAATTATTGAGGCATCCATACCATCTTTACCACCTTCTATACTGCCATCTTTTTTTAGCCGTTCGATAATAAACTTTCTGGTTCTATTAAAAATTTCATGAGGTGCTGTTAACCCCTCTTTTACAGCCTCTTCAATAGAAGAAATATTAAGAATACTCATAATGGCGCCTGGAACACCATGCCCTGTGCTATCAGCATTTACCATAACAAAGTTTCCATTATTAAGTTTTCCTCCCCAATAGAAATCTCCACTTACGACATCCTTGGGTTGAAAGAATACGAAATACTCATTCAAGTTTTCGTCCAGAAGTTCTTTAGTTGCTAAGAAACTGCGTTGAATACGCGCTGCATAGTTAATGCTATCTGTTATTTCTCTATGTGCTTTTTTAACTTCATCACGTTGTTGCTCTACTACTCCCTTTTGTTCTCTTATTTCTTTAGTTGCAATCTCAATTTCGGTTTCCAACTCTTTTTGCCTTTTCTTTAACTTATCGGTACGCCACTTTACAAAACCAAAAATGAGTAATAATGAGGCAATACCATATCCGCTTCTTGCCCACCAAGTGTGCCACCAAGGTGGATGTATCGTAAATTCATATTCAAAAGCCTCACTCCATTCACCACGGGCACCTATGGCTCTTACTTTAAATGTGTAGGTGCCATAGGGAATGTTTCTATAGTCTGCTTTGGGCTCATGGCTAGGTGGACTCCAATTGGCATTAAGCCCTTCCATTATATAACTGTACTGTATTTTATGGTGTACAGACCTATTTATCGTAGAAAAATAAAAGGTCACGTGACTTTTATGGTATGGTAATTCTAAATTGAGGGGATAATTCGTAAATGCTGGTACGCTCTTGAATTCAATTTCATTAAGGCTCTCGGCAATGTTACGGTAATCTATAAATTGTTGGTTAATATCTAATTGCCGTAAGAAGATGACTGGTAGTTTTTGTACAGCGTTGGATTTGTTCATATCCAACATTGTTAAGCTATTGCCACTACCCCACCAGATACGATTTTTACTGTCTAAACACGTACTATTATTATAAAAGTTAAGCGCCTTTAAACCATCATTTTTCCCATAAATGTTAAACAAATAAGTATTGCCTCTGTCATTTATTTGAGCTAACTTTTTTTGTTTTATCCAAAAAAGTCCACTTTCAGTGCTCAACCAAAGGTTTCCATTTTTATCTTCAAGCATTGATAAGACGTAATTATTACTTAATCCTTCTTTTTGAGTAAAATGGGTAAAGGATTCTCCATTGTACATGCTCACCCCTCCGCCTCCAGTTCCAAACCAAAGGTTTCCCCTTTTATCCTCAAGGATTGATAAAACGTAATTATTACTTAGTCCTTCTTTGTCAGTAAAATGGGTAAACGATTCCCCGTTGTACATACTTACCCCTCCTCCTCCTGTTCCAAACCAAAGGTTTCCCCTTTTATCTTCAAGGATTACTCTGACGATATTATTACTTAATCCTTCTTTTTGAGTAAAGTGGGTAAATGATTCCCCGTTGTACATACTTACTCCTCCGCCATTAGTTCCAAACCAAAGGTATCCACTTTTATCTTCAAGGATTGAAAAGACGTAATTATTACTTAGTCCTTCTTTGTCCGTAAAATGGGTAAACGATTCCCCGTTGTACATGCTTACCCCTCCGCCTCCTGTTCCAAACCAAAGGTTTCCTCTTTTATCTTCAAGGATTGAAAAGACGATATTATTACTTAATCCTTCTTTGTCAGTAAAATGAGTAAACGATTCCCCGTTGTACATACTCACCCCTCCGCCATAAGTTCCAAACCAAAGGTTTCCACTTTTATCTTCCAGGATTGATAAGACGATATTATTACTTAATCCTTCTTTATCAGTAAAATGGGTAAAGGATTTTCTGTTGTATATATTTACTCCTCCTCCATTGGTTCCAAACCAAAGGTTTCCATTTTCATCTTCAATAATTGAGTTAACGTAATTATTACTTAATCCTTGTTTGTCAGTAAAATGGGTAAACGATTCCCCGTTGTACATGCTGACCCCTCCGCCATTAGTTCCAAACCAAAGGTTTCCATTTTTATCTTCAATAATTGAGTTAACGTAATTATTACTTAATCCTTGTTTGTCAGTAAAATGGGTAAACGATTCTCCGTTGTACATGCTCA
>NVXP01000172.1 GCA_002733985.1 Fluviicola sp.
CCGCTCAGCCTCGAAGTTCATTTAAAAAGTATAATCAAATGTTATTATTAAGAGTTAAACTTGAGGGCTGAGCGGAGCCGAAGCCCGAAGCCAAAACACAATGATTTGTAGGATGTTTATTTTTGTTATATTTTGTTCTGATGAAACCTACCCTAACAATCCTCGCCCTATTTCTATCCATTCATTTGGTTCAAGCCCAAACGAACGTTTATCAACCCTATCCATTAGGGGACGCATCTTGGACAGTACATAGGCAAATCTCTAGCGCGTCAAGCTGGGAGACGAAAACCTGGAGTGGTGACACAATAATAAATGGAGAAACGTATATCCGAGTATTTGACGACCCGAATATGATAGGAGTGCGGCAGGATATTCCTAACGAAAAGGTTTATTACATCGATGATCAGGGAGTAGAATCTGACGCTTCTTTTGATCAAGGAGCTCAGATAGGAGACACTGTACTTATGTCATTAGCCTTTAAAAAATTAAACATGTTTTCCGAGGGCGTTGGTATAGGAGATGATTTGGCAGTAATTCAATCAATTGATTCAATGCTTATAGGTCCACTTTATCACAAAACATTTTCCTTTACCGTTATCACAGGTGGGATCTTTTTCGACGGTAAATATATTTGTGGAGTGTCTTGTACTGAAGCAATTACGTCTATTTCATCAGCGTTCGACCTAGTGTGTTATTATGTTGAAGGGCAGCAGTTTTTGGGTGATCCATTTAATCCAGAGTGTACAGCACATGTAGGAGAATTACCAAAAGGATACATAAGTATTTATCCTAATCCAAGTGATGGTTTCTTTTTCATTGAGTACGATAAATCAGCTTCACTTCTTGAGATTCACCTGTTAGATTTAACAGGAAAGCGAATAGGCGATTTTAATAAAAATAATGTAGAAACCGGATTTGACATTTCAAATTTATCAAGTGGAACGTACCTCGTTGAATTGGTGTTCGAAAATGGAAGTGCGCGATCTACTTTGATTAAAAGATAGCATTATAAATCTTCACGCTCTAGCCATTCCATTTCTTCTGGTAATTCTGTTGAACAAAACTCCAAATGTATTACACGACGTTTTTTCTGTGATGTTGCACGTGGAGAGGAGTGCAATATTAAAGGTTTTAACAAGTGAACACCTCCTGATTTCACCTCACACACACTCGGATTGGAATTAGCTGTGATCGTATTAATTTCATCATCCGAGAAACGCCGTTTGTGAGATCCAGGAATTACTTTTAGTGCTCCATTTTGCTCTACAGTATCATCAAGGTGAACCCTAATCGTGAAGATTGAATGCAGAAGTTCTTCAGGAGGACAAACACAGTTGATTCCTTTTTTCAATGTCCACGAAGTGAACCCTTCAACTGTAATTTTTTCTTTCACGTTAATCGGAACATCTTGATGCCATCCAACTGCCCAATTTTGTGTTTGAGGTTTATCGAAAAAGATCGCTTTCGTTAAAAATGCTTTTGGATCAATGCTGTGTACAATTTCAAGGAGGTTTTCATTCAGTAAGAAAGGTTTCAAGGCCGGAAGATCCATTAATAGTGTTCGCTTTCCATAAGTTGCCTCGTCAGAATCAGCAAAATATTTGTGAAGTAGAGTTGAAATCTTTTTTACCTCACGCTGAGTGTAAATGTCATTGAGAATACTGTGTCCTTTTGCACTTAGGCTGCGTTGCGCCCTTTTCAATCCAGCAGGACTCATTTCTGTACGGTAGAGATCAAGCCCATTTTGCAAACGTGATAGAATGCTTTGCTTCAGTAATGGAGGTTCAATTACATGAATACCTTCTCCAAACCCAAGAATAATTCGTTCCAACTCAAAATTGTGATGAACCCGCAATTCGATCAATATTGCACCGTTTCCTAGCTTTTTCAATAGACGCTGAGAATGATGTAGTGGCTTTGTGAGGATGTACGGTGAGTGCGGATGCTTGACTTTTAATACGACTTTTTGGATATGTTCTTCGCCCATTACAGTCACGCCGATCGTGTTTTCATAATATGTATCTCCATCAAAACCTTCATCAAGGTACTCAACGTTCGTAGTGTAATCAATGGAAATTATTCGATCTAATGCCAATGTCATAATTGGACTCTTCTGTTTTTTCTTCCCAACTAAAAACCAACGGTTGTTGAATTCTTTGAGTATAAATGGATGGAATGTTATGATCTGTGCTTCGCGTGCCTTAAAAGATTGATACGTCAGCTTGAGCACCATTTTTTTTAATATCGCTTGATAGAGAATGTCCAAATGGTTCAAACCTTTTAGGTGTTCATTTTTATCCAAATGAATAATCGATGGCTGATGCGTCTTCTCGGTGTATATTTTGTCTTCCAATCGTTGAATGATTCCTCCAAGTTCTGAAAAGAGAGAAAAGTCTTTGAACTGTTTGAGCATTTCTACTGTTTCCGAAAGGACGTGCATGTCGTTTTCATTCAACGGAATGTCCGTTATTGAATAATCCTCATCCGCGTAGCGATAGAATCTTTTATCATAGACCTCAATCGGGGCGTTATAACCCAATTTGTCACTGCGCATAAGCTGAATATCGAGTTGAATAGTTCGTTTACTGACATTCACACCCCGCCCTTCATACTCATACAGCACATCAGAGCAAGCCTCAATCAAATCGTCAAGTGTCCACGTTCGGTAAGAATTCTGGAGACATTTGTCGATTGTTCGGTAGCGGATGAGGGCATTTTTGTTCTGCGCCATGACTTTTTTTTGAGAAAATACGCATTGATTTTCATCTACGCAGAATAATTGCGCACTTGTTTGGAATCTTTGTCTTGTTCAATTAGTTATTCCGATTGAATATTTATTTAAAGGATGAAGTAACTCCGTCGATAATTCGGTCGGCGGAGTTTTAAAAAGCAAAAGACATGAAAATCAACGGACACACATTAATCGAAATGGGATTTAGATCAGGGAAATGGTTTAACGACGCAATCGAGCATATAAATACGAATGAATTGGAAGGAGAAGAGTTAACGAATTATTTAGAACAATTCAAATCACCTCCAATCATAGACATCCATGAAGAACCAATTCCATTTGCTTTGAACATTCGCGCAGAGAACGAATTAGAGGAATCAAATGTCACTTCTGTAGTAGATACAATGAATGAATTGATGAAAACACCGACTTTGGTCAATGGTGCAATTATGCCAGATGCATGTCCAACCGGAGGAACAGGAACGATTCCTGTTGGTGGAATTGCGGTTGCGAAAAATGCAATTCACCCAGGGATGCACAGCGCGGATATTTGTTGTTCTGTGATGTTGACGGACTTTGGAAAAATAGACCCTAAATTGGTGTTGGATGCAGCACATGAGACAACGCATTTTGGACCAGGAGGTAGATCAAGAGATGAGCAATTCAGATTTCCAACGGATTTATTGGAAGAGATCGAAGCCAATTACTTTTTGAACGATCAAAGATGTATTTCTATAGCTCGTTCGCATTTAGGAACACAGGGAGATGGAAACCATTTTTTGTTTGTCGGAAAGTCGAAAGCTACGGGAAATACAATGATGATTACGCATCACGGAAGTAGAGGGTTTGGAGCGAATTTGTTCTCAAAAGGAATGAAAGTAGCCGAGCAATTCAGAAAAGAATTATCTCCACAAACCTTGAAACAGAATGCGTGGATTCCTTATGAAACGGAAGAGGGTAAATCGTACTGGGAAGCTTTGCAAATAGTGAGATCTTGGACGAAATTGAATCACGAAGTAATTCATGATTCTGTTCTTCAAAAATTGGAAGCCGAAAAGGAAAACCGATACTGGAACGAGCACAACTTCGTCTTTAAGGATGGTGATTTGTTTTACCACGCCAAAGGTGCGACTCCATTAGATGCTAAGTTCATGCCTGATATCACGGGGCCGAGATTGATTCCCTTGAACATGGCTGAACCAGTTTTGATCGTGGAAGGAGGAACAACCGAAGGTAATTTAGGATTTGCTCCACACGGTGCAGGAAGAAACATGAGTAGAACACAGCATCGAAAAACAAAAATTGGACAAACAGATCAAGAAGTGTTTGATGAAGAGACTGCCGGTTTAGATGTTCGATTCTACTCTAAGGAAATTGATGTCACAGAACTTCCTAGTGCATACAAAAATGCGGAGAATGTCAGAAATCAAATGGATGAGTTTGGTTTGGGAACCGTAATCGATGAGGTGATGCCTTACGGATGTATCATGGCGGGAGATTGCCAGAAGAATGCTCCTTGGAAAATGAAAAGGAGAAGAAAAATGGAAGCTTTGAGAGCCAAACAATCACAGGGCTCGTCAAAATAATTAAAGAAACGATGAAAGATAGAATAGTAAACAAGTTAAGAGAAGTCGAAAAGGAAAACAACATAGAAATCCTTTTCGCTGTTGAATCAGGAAGCAGGGCGTGGGGCTTTGCTTCTCCGGATTCGGATTATGACGTTCGATTTGTGTACAGAAAAAAGAAGGAAGAATACTTGAGTTTGTGGGAATCAAAAGACACTATTGAGTTCATGACAGAAGATGATTTGGACGGGTCTGGATGGGATTTGAAAAAGGCGACAACGCTTTTAGCTAAATCAAATGCGTCCCTTCTTGGGTGGTTGTTTTCTCCAATAATCTATATCGATAATGGAAAGACACTGAATGCGATGAAGGCTTTGGCTACTGAGAATTTTATACCAGTTTCTGGCTTTTATCACTACCACAGCATGAACAAAGGATTCTACGAGCAAATCCGAATGGAAAATGGAAACATGAACCTAAAGACGTTTTTCTATGCCGCGCGAACATCATTTTGTGCAAACTGGATCCTACGTTTTGGTTCTATCCCACCTGTAGAATTCAAGAAGCTATACACACTTTTTGACGAAGAAAGTGCTTGTTTATTGAATGCACTCATTGAAAAAAAGGGATTGACGAATGAATCGGGAAAAGCAACAATAGACCCTCGATTAATTGAATTGATAAAGAGAATAGTAATAGAAAATATGGATCGAAAAGACTCCGTGGAGACACGTAAGATAAACAGAGTTGATTTTGAACGTTTTTTCATAAATGAACTAGCATGACACTTGAAGAGCTAAAAAAATCAGGGCATATCATATTTGAGTGCATAAGTGGCAGTCGGGCGTATGGATTAAGTACGCCCACTTCTGATACGGATATAAGAGGAGTGTTTGTACTTCCCCAAGAACTATTTTATTCGATGGATTATATCGGGCAAATCAACAATGAATCGAATGACATTGTCTATTACGAATTGCGAAAATTTTTGGAACTGTGCGCGAACAATAACCCGAACATATTGGAATTACTCAATGTGCCGGAGAAATGTGTTTTGTACAAGCATCCGATATTTGATATGGTTAAAATGTCTTTTTTCCTCAGCAAGAAATGTGAAATGTCCTTCGCTAATTATGCTTACGCGCAGATAAAAAAGGCTAGAGGACTTGAAAAAAAGATCGTTAACCCTGTAGAGGAGAAGCGTAAGTCAGTGCTAGATTTCTGTTTTGTTTTGGAGGATGGAGCATCCGTTTTAGTAGAGGACTTCTTGAAGAAACGGAACTTAAACCAAGAAGATTGTGGTTTAGCAAGAATACCGCACATGAAAGATTGTTTTAAGCTCTATTCCAAGGCAGAAACTCCATACAAGGGAATTATGAAAAATGATTCGTCAAATGAAGTGGCGATAAGCTCTATTCCAAAAGGAGAAGAGGCTCTAATAATGTTGTTTTTCAACAAAGATGCCTATTCATCATATTGCAAGAAATATAGAGAATATTGGGATTGGGTGAAGAAACGGAATCAAGATCGATATGCCACGACAATTGCGCATGGCAAAAATTATGATTCGAAGAACATGATGCACACGTTCAGACTACTTCTAATGGCGAAGGAAATTGCTCTTGAAGGCGTGATAAACGTGGAAAGACCAGACCGCATGTATTTATTAGATATAAAGAATGGTAAATTCGAATACGACGAACTAGTGCAGTGTGCTGAAGAGTTGAAAGAAGAACTGAGTGAATTATATGAAAAATCGAACCTTCCAGATCTACCGAACCGAGAGCAAGTAAATCAACTTTTGGTAGTGATGAGAAAGGAATTCTATTCGAATGAATAACAATTTTGAAAATCAATCTTGCTCAGTTTGGATGTGCCTTTTTTTTGAAATGAGAAGAACATATTGAAATCCGATAATTTGAGAAGTAGCGTGAAACGAATGTGGAACGATCACTGAACAAATCGGGTTTCAAAAGTTCGCCGATTGGAGAAAAGGAGCACTAGACTTTTTTTGCGAACTTTTTTGGGTCAATGCCAAAAAAGTGGAAACAAGTTAAAGTGTCAAGGAAGATCATTCTAAAGGAATACACTCAATTTAGCTATGTCAGAAAGGTACTCGTTGGTTCTTCTAAAAAAGAAACAATTTGATTTCTCACTAAAACCAACCATATTTGCAACAAGAATGAAAAAAACGAATCAACATAACTTATGTCCTCCGAGCAATATCCTCGGGAATATAA
>NVXP01000048.1 GCA_002733985.1 Fluviicola sp.
AAAATAGTGGTTTGCATAATCAACAACAAGTCGATCGGTTAAGATTAACGATTGTGATCTACTCAAGCTTGAGAGAAAAGAGGAGTCCTCGCCGTATTGTAAGTGATATTTAGAAATATAGTAGTTTGTTGAGTCATTCTTTGTCTCGAATGAATTCAAATACGTCCAGTGCTCAATCTTTAGCTGCTGCCTACTAAGGTGCTCAACGAACGCTGAATCTATTTGCCCAAAAGAACTGAACGTGATAAATAACACCACAAGAGTAATCAATTGATTAATCATTTTCGGAGACAGAGTTAATCACTTTTTCATCATCAGATATTTCGAATGATTCATGGTCATGTAGAATACTTTTGGAGCAGTTAGTAAGTTGAGACAGACCAATGAAAGTACCTTTAATCAATCCATGATATTCGATTGATTTTTTTGTCATTTCCGAGCAACTTACTTCATAAACACAACTGGATGAAATTTGTTCGGAAAACACGTTCTGATACACGAACATTAGTCCGGTTGCAGTATAGCGCAAAGGATTGATTTTGGAGAAAAATGACTCCTTTGATTTGAGTACTGATCGCACTTTCTTTTTGGGGAGATCATTAGAATAATTTCCAAATAGGTGTGAACAAACCATGTTTTCAGCAGTGGCTTTCGTGTCTGTTTGCGCAAGAAGTGAACTAGAAAAGAGCAAAACTATAAGGCTAAAAAGTACCCGCATAAATGGAAAAAGTTGAATCTGTTTTTAGTAGCTTGAAAGTACAAAATTTTATCACACAGGAAACCATTTTTTCGTTCTCTATGCAGTGTTTCCATCTTTTACCTTTTCTAAGCTTATCTCATCAATCAATTACTTCTTTCTTTGCTCTGGAATAAGCCTCGGAAGGGAAGATTATAAAGAACAAAGATGAAATTACTTAAATAGTGGGTTTTAGGATAGAACACTCATTTTAAGTTTTTCTGGACAATGATGGAGGAGCGTGGTTCATGACATTTGGCTATTCGAGTTTTCAATTTATTCACAGAGATGTATACTTATCGGAACGAGATGAAATTCCATTGTAGCTTTTCTGGTTTGTCCCATTTTTAATACTGGTTTGTCCCAAAACTATAGTTGACAGCTGTTTATAAATTTTTACAAGGTACAATTGCACACTAATAGAAATTAAAGCAATTGTAATGATGAAGAAGACAAAATGGTGGCATTTGATGACCCTAATTCTTTTGTTCGCGCAAAACGTGAATGCTCAAGGAACTGGATGTATACCTTCCAATGGGTGTATAAATACAACAGAACTGGTAACAAATGGTGACTTTGCTCTAGGGAATTTAGGTTTTCAAAGTCAATTGATACCTAGTTGCGGACAATGTGGCGCTGGACGATATTGTGTCGGACTCAATGAACTAGCATTATGTAATTCATGGGCAGCTGTTCCTGTAGGTCCCTTTGCATCTGCAACCAATGATAATTACATGATCATTGATGCATCACTTATTCCTAATACAATTATTTGGAGTCAATTGGTGAATTTAAACAATGGTGAAGAATACATTTTTGGACTGGATGTCCTACCTAGAGTTACAGGTAGTTTTCCTCCAAGTTTTAATATTTTGATTACCGACCTAAACCAGAATTCAACGACAATATTTACAATTAATTCTGCAACGGATTATGGAAACGGTTTGGCCAATTGGAACTCTCTTTGTACCAACTACATTCATAATCTCCCAAATGGCGCCTATAGATTGGAAATCCAGCAAACAGTAACTGCTGGATCTGGTTATGATTATGGAATTGACAATGTATCTCTTCTCGCGAGTGATCCTATTATAGCAAATGGAGCTACGTTTACGGGTTGTCCAGGTGACACAATTACCATTGGTCCTCAGGTAGCGAACGGAAGCAATTATACGTATGACTTCGGGAATGGACCAACAAATCAAGCCAGTACTACGGCTATAGTAGGAAATGGAACGCAAATATATACGGTACTTATCTCAGGTTGTGGGCAAACGGTGTCGGTTGACTTATTAGTCGTGCCAATTGCTGTACCAGTTATTCAGATTGCTCCTTATACGCCAGCTTGCGTTGGTGATTCTGTGGTTCTAACAGCGAATAGTAATTTACCTGTTTTATTGACTTGGACGGATGATCAAGGAAATGTAGTCGGAACATCGAGTAACGGCTCTTCAATTACTGTTTATCCCGTAACGACAACAACTTATACTGTATCAGGTGCCGTAAATCAAGCATGTGAAGGAACAAGTCAAGTGACTGTAACGCCACTTCCTGGTCCTCCTACTATATTCGAAACAATTGACCTATGCGAAGGAGATTCTCCAGTGGAATTCTTTTTCACGAAGCCAGGTTATTATATTTCAGGAAATATAACAGTAAATGGTACTACTCAGAATTCAACTAATGCAATTGAAACATTCCAAACGTCTCAACCTCCTGTCATTCACTTTACGTTTGATCCAGCAGTAGCAGGACCTGGTGTCCATGTAGTGGAAGTTTGTTACAATACGAACTTCAGCAATTGTTGTACGCTCGTAACGTTTAATGTATGTCCAATACCCGTTGTGAATATTGCTGCTGACAATGCATGTGATATAAATAATGTGTTAACTGCAAATGTTGGAATTGCACCCAATGGATGCTCTCAAACGTTCCTATGGAATGGGCCGGGTGTAACTGGAGAAACTACACAATCTGTATCAACTTCCCAGGCAGGAATATATTCAGTAACGGTTACCTCTTCAGTAGGCGCTCCTTGCGTAACGACAGCAACATATACTCTAAGTCCATCATCAGTGGAACTCGACCCAATAGTGATTTCGGATGAAACACCATGTGTTGGTACTCCAGTAGATTTAACAGCCAATGCGACAAACGGAGTTGCGCCATATACCTATAACTGGGATTTAAATAACGATGGTCAATTTGATAATGGAACAGGTGCAACGATTGCTGCCGCAGGTAGTTCATATGCATGCGTAGAAGTAACAGATGCTAATGGGTGTATTGCTACAATTTGTACGCAAATCAACTATAGCACACCACCAACAATCAATGTAACTGGATGTGGAACTTCTTGCGAAGGAGGTGGAGTCTTGTTGTTTGCAACAATCAATGAACCGTGTGATGAGATTACGTGGCAATGGTATGCGGATCAAACAGCAATTCCAGGAGCAACAACCAACATATTTATCAATGACTATCCAGAAGGAACGGTAATTTCTGTAGAAGCATGTTGTAATGGATGCTGTACAATGATTGATACTGATGTTGTCATTACAAACGAAACAGTATTGGATGACCAACAAATTGAATTGTTCAATTTTGATTGTACAACGAACCTATTGACTTTCACCTTGGAAGATGGAGGAACGGCAACAGCTGATTTATCATGTTTGAATACTGATGATCAAATTTTCACAGACTTCAGTTTGAATGGAACGATCCTTACGATCACTATTGAAGATGGAAATACAGTGAATGTAGATTTAACTACACTTCAGGATGGAACAGGAACAGATGATCAAAATCTGACTAATGCCTATTTAAACGGAACAAACTTGACCATTGAAATTGAAAATGGAACATCTGTTACTGTCGATTTGAGTGGACTTGATACTGATACAGATGAACAAAACTTAACGTCCGCAATTTTGGATCCGTCAACAAATATTTTGACAATCTCCATTGAAAATGGAAACCCTGTTAGTGTTGATCTCTCAAATTTAGTCGTAAACAGTGTTGGAGCCCACAATGGAACATCGATGAGTACAATCGATCCAACAAAAGTGTCGCTTGGAAATGATTATGGAGATACTGATGCTCAGCTGCTCAGTAATAGAGAAATCCCAATGAACGATAAAAATATTGTGTTTACAGATGCTGGAGCGTCAGTTTCGTCAAAAAATAGAATTGGAATTGGAACACAAAATCCAGTCGCTAAGTTACATGTAGAGCTCGATGCATCAATTGATGCTCCTTACCCGACAGGACTGTATGTCAGGAATTACAGAAATGTAACAACAGGACCTTCTACAGGAGGGCGGTTTTTAGTAACAGGTAACAATTATAGCAACTTGGGAGTAGCAATTGATGTCTCAAATGGACTTGTAAGTACTGGAGCTAGTATTAATGCTACAGGTACGCAAAGTGCTGTGGGAATTAACGTTCGTGCTACTAACTCACCTAATAGTAATCATGCTGTTGTTGGTGTAGCTCTAAATAACGCAAACTCGCCAGGAGCATCGAATGTCGGAGTTATTGGTCGCGGATATGAAGGAGCATCGAATGTTGGAGGAGACTTCTTGGCTTTCCATAGTGCTCCTCAAGCAACTGGATCAAATACAGGTGTGCAAGGTATATCGGCAAATGCAAATGTGAACTACGGAATAAGAGGATATTCTTATGGAGGTACAACGAACTATGGTGTTTATGGAGCTGCAACTGGTGGAACTCCAACTACGTTTGCTGGTTATTTCACTTCTCACACAAAAATTGTAGGAACGCTAAGTGTCAACAGTACCGTTTATACTTCAGATGCTAAATTTAAGAAGGATGTTAAAGAGTTAAAGAATGCGATGGACTTAATCAATCAGTTGAAACCTAAAACATACCTTTTTGATACAGATGCATACGCTGATTTTAACTTTGAATCGGATCAACAAATGGGGTTAATTGCTCAAGAAGTTGCAGAAGTAATTCCTGCAATTGTCTCTGACCAAGTGAAGCCTGCAGAATATGATTCTCTTGGAGTTCAGATTTCAGAAGAAGTAAGCTACAAAGGTGTTCAATATGGTGAGTTGATTCCATTATTGATTGCTGGAATGCAGGAACAACAAGTAGAGATTACACAAAAAGACGAGTTGATTGAGGATCTAAATGAGCGTTTATCTAAACTGGAGGCTTGCTTGAATAATTTACTGCCTATACTTTGTGAGATCAACCATAACATTATCGAGGAGAATGATTCTGAAGTTCAAGAACAGCTTAGAAGCTTTATTAACGTGAACCTGTCAGATGGTGAGAACATCGTGTTAAATCAAAATGTTCCAAATCCTTTTGCAGAAAAAACAGTGATTAGTTATTCAATTCCTGAAACTGTGCAAAAGGCACAAATTCATTTTTACAATGCGCAAGGAAAACTGATCAATACCGTTGATATTAGTGATCGTGGAAAAGGACATATCAATGTCTTCGCGAATGATTTGAGTACAGGAATTTATACTTATTCATTGGTGGCTGATGGAGACATCGTGGCAACTAAACGAATGGTTAAAAAGTAAGATCTAAACCATATATACACGTAGAGGTGTGTATAGAGAGCCCCAATCATTTCATATGATTGGGGCTTTTCTTTATATTCTAATTTCGTATTCCAAGCCTAGAGAAAGCTGAACAGGGAATAAACCCAAGCATCTTAGTCGTGAACTAATCCAATTCGCTATCATGTTATCAACGAAGCCCGATACAATTTCAGCTCGTCCCACGTAAATTTTCGTCCTACCTTTTCCTTTAAATCGCTCAATGATCCTCCGTCGTATTCATCAAAAACATCGCTCAATTGATTGATTCGTTTTGCATCTAGAAGATCACGAAGTTCAATCTTTTCTGTTTTCAACAAGCGCTCGCAATGTGAGGTAATCGTCTGAGCACTAAATTGTCGCTCTGTCGCGATATCCTTAAGCGACTTTCCACCTTTCAAGAGTTCCAAAGTAATCTCGTACGTCGATTTCTTCTTTGTCTTCGTTTCGCGTTTGTCCCGTTTGGTTTTCACTTGAATGAAGTCCGTGTCAAAATCAAATGTAGCATTGTCTTGTCGCATTTCTTGCTTCACCGACTCGATCTTGCCTTTTTTATACGCAAGGATTTCATCTTCCCATTTTTGATCTTTCTCCAAGGATAAATCATTGACAATGGCATGAATCAGTTGCTTCGATTTCTTCATCCGAATGATCGTTTCCGTCATCAATTGATCGAGTTCTTCTAATTCTTCGTTGTATTGCTTCGTATTGCTCTTCTGCTGCAATTCTGCCATCTTTTTCAAGGTGGAGTATAGAATTCCATCAAAGGTTTTGAAAAAGTAGAGGTAGGCGGCTTCAACCCGTTCTTGAACGAATTTTAGGTCTGTATTATTTTGAAGAAAGAGCTTATTCAGTTGACTTCGAAATTTACGTGAAGCTTCCATGGTTCCTTCGAGCTGTTGAACCTGCTGGGTCATCCATGATTGGTTTTTACCTTTCATCGATTTTGAACCTTGGTTCTTATAGGTGGCCTTGTGGGAATGCCACTTATTCATCAATTCCATCCAGTCAAAAGCATGTTGAAGCATGCTATTAGCGTACTCAAATGTGCCGTCCAACAATGATTTCTCTAGATCTTCAGATCCATCATTTGATTTTGTGAATGCGGCAACTTCGTGATTCGTAGCAAGTTTATTCGGTAGAATTGGATTCAGTAAAACGAGCCCATCCAATGATCTCAATCGAGAGAGAGCAACATAGGCTTGTCCTGGAACAAACACTTTCGAAACGTCAATAATCGCTTTGTCAAATGTCAAACCTTGACTTTTGTGAACGGTAATCGCCCAAGCCAACTTCAACGGATAATGCACAAATGTTCCAAGCGTTTTTTCTTCCACTTCGCCAGTTGAAGGATTCAAGGTGTATTGAATGTTGTTCCATTCGTATTTCTCGACCTCAATGATTTTTTTCTCATGTGGGAATTCTACTTTCACCTCATACTTGCTCAATGAAATGATCTTCCCCATTTTTCCGTTGTAGAAATTCTTCTCTGAAGAAATATCGTTTTTGATAAACATCACTTGTGCACCCAATTTGAGTTGCATTGTTTCGTCAATCGGGTAGAGGTGTTCAGGGAATTTACCTGTTATTTCAGCGCCGTAGGAATGAGTTTTTGCATCGAGCCTTCCAAGTGCTTCTTTGTTGATTTTATCTGCGTCAGCGTTGTGCGTTGTAAGCGTGATGTAATCGTCGTGTTTGGTTGCATCGAAGTCTTTGTCAACGTGTGAATTCAGGATTTTAACATCTTCCTCTGTGATCTTGCTATTTCGAAGGTTATTCAAAATATTAATGAAGGTTTGATCAGCTTGTCGGTAGACTTTTTCCAATTCAATGTAAAGTGGTTTCGCTTCGCGGATCACTTGGGCATCAAAGAAAAAAGGACTTTTGTAATATTTATGAAGGTAATTCCACTCCATTTGTTTCACAACGGGCGGAAGTTGTAATAAATCACCAATGAATAATACTTGAAGGCCTCCAAAGGGCTGATTGATCTTCCGAACATTTCGTAGCATCCAATCGATAGCGTCCAGTAAATCTGCACGGAGCATACTTACTTCATCAATAATCAGTAATTCCAAATTACGAATGATCGCACGACGTTGATTATTCATTTTGAAATGACGCAGCAAAGTAGATTTACTTTCCAACCGAACTTGTTCATTGAAGGTCGCATTGAAATCGGGAATAAATCCACCGAACGGCAACTGAAAAAAGGAATGGATAGTCACTCCTCCCGCATTCAAAGCCGCAATTCCCGTTGGAGCAACAATAACCGCCTGCTTGTATGTTGATTTTACAATCTTTTGAAGAAGCGTAGTCTTTCCCGTACCAGCTTTCCCCGTAAGAAAAATTGTACGTTTGGTTTGATTAATAAAGCGTTCAGTAAACTCAGCAATTGCATTTGTTTCGTACGGTTCGTTTGTCGTCATTCTATTTAAGATAGCCAAAAAGTTCAGATCAGAATAGAACTTTTTGATTTTTTTTAAGACTAATTTATTACTTCAATTGAAAAATCATCTGCGTAAATCACGGCGCCATTTGAGAATGAGTTTGCCGTTATTCCAATTTCAATACTTGAGTACATTCCTTTCGTTCCTTGGAGGTTGTAGAGAACATCTTTTGGCAGTGTTCTCGTGTTCTTTTCTTCAAGGATTAGTAGATCATCAAGGTACAGGCGAACAGATCCTTTTTTCTTTTGCGAAAGATGTGTTTCCAAGGTGATTTTAAACCACTGATTTCTCGGGAAACTATGTGTTTGCTGCTCCAAATTCCCTGATTTGAATTTGAATTCAACTGTGCCGTAATTTCCAACACCAACGTTTGCTACGCGCATTCCGGGTCCAGCACCAATTGCTGTTTGTTCTTCTAAATCCATAAGAAATAACCAATCGAGTTCTTGATCGCCGTCAATATAGTACCAAATAGTCGATCGAACCGTCTCTCCTTCGTAAAAGGCCATTTTTTGTTTGAAGATGCTGCATTTGGAGAGTTGATCTTCTGTACTGATGACTGCGTCAAATTTTAGGCTGGTTGTTCCTGAATGTGCTTGATCTGTTGAAAGTGAGATCGTGTTGGCGTCATATGTCTGTTGAGTGGAAGACCAATTGACACCGTCTTCCRTYAATAAWTCGTCAAAACTGGYATAACTTTCGAAATCATCAGAAAATGCATTTGGCCCAGCAAAATGTTTTTCCTTGTTGCAGCCAAAAAGAACGACGGTCAATCCTAAAAATAGTAGTTGCTTTTTCATTTATCTGAGTTTGTAGCCGATTGTTATTCCGCCCCAGTGCTCCCATTGAAAATCAATGAGGTAAGAAACAATTGGCGTATAGGAAAAGCGATAAAATATTCTTTTTTTATTTGGTTCTAAACGGTATCCAATTGAAAGTGGAGTACGCAGAAAAACACCTCCGCGAGTAGTAATTGTCAAGGCTTGTCCTATTCCGATATCTAATCCATGTTTTCGTCCATAAACGGTATGAACCATAACGGGGAAAATGAACGCTACACYGTTGTTTTTATCRAYATAMGTTCCGCTGAGTCCAGCTCGTAGYATCCATCGGAATTTTTCTTTTTGTTTAAAAGTCCATTCATAATTGAATGATCCAAACCCACCAGATCCTGCGAGTTCGAAGTATACGGAATGATGACGAATGGGTCTTCTGATAGATGGAACAAATAGTACGTTCTGCGTTCCATTTGATTCTCCTTTGTATTCCAAAATATCCTGAGCATTCAGACTTATCGAGAACAGAAAAGAAACGAGTAGACAAAGATGCTTAGACATATTCATTCTATTGAACGCGAGTTAAATAAGCATACTTGTCTTTCTTCTCACCGAGCATATTGTGCCAGATGCACAATTCATCCGATCCTATTTTAACTACACGAATGCCGTCTTCTCCCCATTGCATTTTGAAGATTCCATTATCATCCAATGATTGAATGACTCCATTTTCGATTTTATAGTTGAAAGGAGACTCTTCCAATGTTTCACGCATATATTCAGCGCCCATTGAAGTCGTGCTCATTCTTCCGTCTGCTGTGAAGCCAAATACGACGCCTTCGTTTAACATATCAGGTTTAGTTCCTTTGAAATCAGGGTTTGTTCTAATTTCACTGACAATCCATATCCCACTGAGTTGTTCAATACTGGCGTCAACCGTTGGTGCATCAATAATCGTTTTTATAGCTTCAGAGCCGACTGTAGAATTCATCTCACTCATTTCTGAATCAGAAGCTGGAGCTCCACAAGCAACGAGTAGCAGTGTTAATGCAAAGAAGTAAGTACTTTTCATACGTAAAGGTTATGCTGATTTCCAGCTATTTATCATTGATCTTGATTCAATAAGTGCCTTTTTTAGGTAGTCAATATCTTCCTGTTCGACATAGGCTTGTGCCGATAATCGCATAAAGATCTGATCTTTCCATTGGAAAACGGGAATTTCGATCTTGTATTTTTCATAGAGCAGTGATTTCAATTCATTCGGATCAGAAATAGGGATTGGAATGCTACAAATTTGTCCTAAGAAATCAGAATTGACCGCTGTTATGGGGTTTGTTCCAGCGATGTCACATAAATCTTCGTAATTATCCAATATCAGTTGTTTGCATCGCTTAGAAACGTCCCACCAATTGTTACTGTTTAGGTATTCGATCGCCTTGGGTAGAGTGAGAAAGGCTGCATAATCACGCGTGCCTTGCAATTGATGATAGTCGAGGAATTTTGATTTGCCAGGAACATCAGCTTCAAATCCCCAACTGATTAATAATGGGTCGAAGTTATTTTGAAATTCTTTGGTGATGTATAAGAATGAACAGCCTTTTGGTGCGAGCATCCATTTGTGGCAAGCTCCAGTGTATATGTCAGCTTTTAGTTTTGATAAATCCAAAGGGATATGACCGGGGACGTGCGCTCCATCTATGATCGTAATTAATCCAAGTTGTTTTGCTCGCTCACAAATTTCCTTTACGGGGAAGATTGTTGCGGTCATACTCGTAATCTGGCTGATGAAAATCGCCTTGGTTCTATGCGAGTATCCTTTCCAGAATTCTTCAATAATCTCTTCTTTCGATTTTAGCCCGAGTGGAATCTCTTGTTGAATATAAGTTGCCCCAGCCTTTTGACAGTAGTAGCTCCATGTTCGATCCATCGCGCCGTATTCATGGTCAGTCGACAAAATCTCATCTCCTGCTTCCAGATTAAAGCTCTTTGCAACGATGTTGATCGCGTAGGACGGGTTCATCGTCATCACGAGATCATCTGCATCACAGTTGATGTATTTCGCAAGTGCTAGTTTTGAAATTTCCAACTGTTTGTTTCCATCGTGTACGAAAAATTGAACAGGATCTTGTTCTAGTCGCAATTGCCAATATTGATAATCTTCAAAAATAGGGCGAGGACATGCTCCAAAAGAACCATGATTTAAGTGCCTGAATTCAGGATTGAGTAGGAAGTCATTCTTTAACATAAGGGGGATGCGATTTCGGAAATTCTGTTTTAGGAAAACGAAAGATACGAAAACTCAATGATAGCTAACGTGGTGATAACCAATTTTCAATGAACAAATACGTAGTGTCAATACATTAGAGCGGAAGATTTGATGATAGGTTTTTTTCGGATGAAAAATAGCTTATTTTTGTTTTGTGAGGATGCTATTTAAATACCACTTGATTTTGATTTCTTTCCTGTTTTTTGGAGAGAATGTCAATGCTCAGAAAATATCTGATAGTCTGAGAGCGCATCACTATTTTAAACTTTTTCAAGATCATGAATATTCCGATACACTCAAGGCACGAGTTTTTTCTGATTCAGCATTAATTTTTGCGAATCGTTCGAAGGATCCATATGTAATTGCCCGAGCAAATCAATTCAAAGGATGGTATTTCCAGAATAGCTCCAGTTTTACAAGAGCAAAGGAGTGTTTCACAAAGTCATTAGCGGATTTTATTAAATCAGGGAACAAACAGGGGATAGCAGATGCATATGGAAACTTAGGTAATATTTGTTTCGATATGAAGGACTATGTCCAGAGCCTGGATTATCAGCTTAAATCCGTCAGGGAAAATGATGCGATCTTATCCTCTGTAATAAACGAGGGAGAACAAGCTTGGGCGCAAGAAGGGAAAACATTTGCTTTAAGCAATATAGCAGCAATTTTCGCTGGATTGGACTTGTTTGACAAAGCACTGGAATATGAATATAGGAGCTTAGAGGGTGAAATCGAAGCAGGGAATAAAGTCGGTGAAGCAATATCCTACTGTGCAATTGCTATGACCTACAAAAGCCTGAACAAGGTTGATAGCGCGGAATATTACTTCAAAAAAGGAATTAAGATATATAAAGAAGAAAAGCATACAAGTGATTTACCGAGAGCATATTATTCCTATGCTTCAATGAAAGGTACTACGCTAACGAAGGCAGAGAGGGGGCGAATGTTGCAAGAAGCATTGCGCATTGATGAGAGATCAGGTGATAGAGATGGGATCGTTTATGGTTTGCTCGGAATTGCAGATTATCAATTTAAGATACTCACAAAAGATAGCCTAGGTGCATTATTGGCCAAAGCAAATGAGCTAATCATCGAATTTGATTTGATTCATCACTTAGAGCGATTTAACAAAATTTCCTCAAAATACAGTGCACGTTTTGGGGATTTTGAGGGAGCATATGCGTTTTTGCAAGAATACATTCGACTTCGGAAGGTTTCAGATAATCAAAAGAAAAATCGAGAGATTCTCACAGCTGAGGTGAAGTATGAGGTCCAATTGAAAAGTCACAAGGATAGCCTGCTGCTTGCAGAAAGTTATTCGCTAAAACGAGAGAAAGATCAACGTAAAATTGCAGAACAACGCACATGGATTTCTCTTGGGGTATTGGGTGGTTTAGTTCTCATCGGTTCTTTGTCATTCTACATATATGCGAATCGACGGAAACAACGCATGAATAATTTCCTTTCTGAAAAGAACGCAGTGATCAATAATCAGAAGGACATTGTTGTGGACAAGAATAGATCAATTTCTGCGTCAATTGCTTATGCGCAACGTTTGCAATCAGCGATTTTACCAAAACGGTCTGAGATTGAGGGGATTTTCCATGAAAGCTTCCTGATTTTTAAACCCAAGGATATCGTTAGTGGAGATTTTTATTGGTTCGAGACATATGGCAAGACAATCTATATTGCTGCTGCAGATTGCACGGGACATGGAGTGCCAGGGGCAATGGTGAGTGTGGTTTGTAGTAATGCACTGAGTCGTGTTTTGAAGGAATTCGGAATTACAGAGCCAGCTAAAATTTTATCCCGAACACGCGAGTTAGTCATGGAGACATTTGGTCGAAGTGATGAACAAGTAGAGGACGGAATGGATATTTCATTGTGCGCAATCGATAAAACTTCGGGCAGTGTGATTTTCGCAGGAGCCAATAACCCTTTGTGGATTGTTCGAAACAATGAATTGTTGAATGARTCGAGYGAGGCAGATAAGCTATTGAATGGGACAACGCATCATTTRATCGAATTCAAAGGCGAYAARCAACCTATTGGGCCATATCCGAAAATGGAAGATTTCACAGATCGAACGATTCGAATCTTYGAAGGAGACACGCTSTATTTGTTTTCAGATGGTTTTGCAGATCAGTTTGGGGGWGAARAAGGGAAGAAATTCATGACTGCTCGATTGAAAAAAGARCTTTTGAARCGTTGTAATGTTGAACTTCGAACGCAGGAAATAGAAATTGATGAGCTATTTGAGAATTGGAAGGGTGATCAAGAGCAGGTAGATGATGTGTGCATGATTGCGGTTAAGCTTTAAGTTTAGTTACAAGAAAACCGCCTCAATTGTCCGATAGTTATCGGAATTGAGACGGTTCAGTATATCTGTTGCATAGAATGTTCTATTTCAATGTTGCCATTCCTTTTAAGTACAAAATGTAATCAGTTAATGTTCCATTTAACATTTTCTCGATGGCTGTTAATTTGTTTTCGTTTTTCATAGCGTTGTGTTTTAAAGTTGATAGGTATAATTCAAACAACGTGCCAAGAATTGAAAACAGGATAGGAGTTAGCGTAAAAGTTGATTTTATTTCACCTTATTCCAATTTGTATACGGAAAGAATTCTCTTCCAATCATTCGCTCAATAGAGCTTAGAAAACGATATTTCGGCTGTTCGTGTTTCATCGCAGGACGATTCAATTCCCCTACTTTACTCTGATTCAACTTGTGTTTCCATTCAATTCGAGCCATCAAATCATTCATCACTTCTGGATGTGTTCCTTTGAAACCTGAAATTTTCCCGAGTGGACCGTAATCGAATTCATTTGGCTTGAGTTGATATTCTCCCGAAATTACTTCTCGTCCATGATGCATTGAATCTTGTTCCTTCTTTTTGGATTGCATCAATTCTGGAGGTCGTACCCAACCATAGTGATAGATGTGTGCCTTCACCTTTACAACATTCAATTTTTCATTGTCCTTTCTCCGAAAAGACTGTGCGTCTTTGTAGGAATAAATCGAAGTATTATTCTTTACTATCCGAATTTCATTCTTGTACCAACCGTGGAAAGGAAGGTAGTGGTCGTAATCCCCAAAGAAATGATAATAGTCAAAGAGTAAGCCGTGGACATTCGAATCGTTTTGATGCTGCTCACATGCCGCTACAATCGCGTCTAAATCTTTTTCGTGGACAACTTCATCAGCTTGTAAATAAAAGCACCAATCGCCTGAACATTGATCCAACGCAAAGGACGTTTCATTCGCGAAGATCTTTCCGTCTACGAATTCTTGCTCCGACCAAACGCGATCATAAATCTTGATTTTATCTGAACCAATGGCTTCAATTTTCTCCCGTGTTCGATCATCCTCGGCATTGTCACCAAGCGCAACAATAAATTCATCTACAATTGGTAGAATGGACCGAATTGATTCCTCAATTGGGAAATAATAATTGTCTGCATTCCGTACCATGGTGAAACCACTAATTGTCATACCGCTAAATTTTCAGGACAAAGATAACCGAATGGGATGAAATCCATAATGAGTTTAAACTGGATTATTCAGTGTTTGTTAGATGAGTTTAATTTGGGTGCAGTGATCTGTATGTAAAATGATGATCTGAACAATTCTAAGCGTGCTGATTTTAATTAAACGGTAAAAAAGCACATTCTAAATATGTATCATTGAGCCAATAATTGCGGGAGTAATAGAAAACAGAGCAAATAAACTGGGTAGATTTAATCAACAATCTATAAACACGTACTATGAAAACAATCTTTACTTTTATTACAGTTCTTGCAACAGTATTTTCTTTTGGTCAAGTACTTGAAACTCTGGACAAGAACAATGTCTCTCTAGCAGCATCTGCAGATGGACATTTATTTAATGCTCAGGCCTCGGCTGGTTACGAAGTTCCAAAAGGATCTGGTAAGCACTTGATATTTTCGCAAAGTCTTTGGTTTGGAGCAAAGGATCCATCTGGACAAGTGAGAATCGCAGCGCAAAGGTATGCGGGAGATTCAACTGATTTTTTTCCGGGTCCTTATTCTTCAAACGGTTCGTATGATGATCCGGGTTATATCAATGAATATATTCCAGCTCTTTGGAAAGTGTCAAAAGCTGATATTGATGCGCATATTAATGAGTACGCAAGTTCAGGGAGTGTCTCAAACCCACATCCTACCATTTTAAATTGGCCGGGAAATGGCTATCAGGCCTTAGGAGTATCGCCAGATCAAGCTCCTTTTGTTGATTTGAATTCTGATGGAGTTTACGATCCTTATGTTGGAGATTACCCTGCGATAAAAGGATGCGAAGCTCTCTATATTATTATGAATGATACTAAGAGTGCCGCAGGAGGAACTGGAACAGCAAGTCTAGGTATTGAAATCCATATTTTAATGTACCAATACGCGTCGTTGGACTTCCTGAATGATATAACATTTATGGATATCCGTGTCATCAATAGAGGAGGAACTGATTTGGTTGATTTTGTCACAGCATCTTACACAGATGCAGATCTTGGTGGTTTTAATGATGATTATATGGGATGTGATCCTATGCGAAATGTGGTGTTCACGTATAATGGTGATCTGTACGACGAAGACAACGGTAGCCTGGGTTATGGAGAAGGACCTCCTGCAGTCGGGGTAATGTACTTGAATGATACGATGTCGCATGCAGGCTATTTTACCTCAACCGCGGTAGGTACGCAGTCTGATCCTACAACTGCAGCTCAATATTGGAACTACATGAATGGTAGATGGAGGTTTGGAGACACTTGGTTTTTTGGAGGTACTGGATTTCTTGGATCAACTGGAGTAACTTCAATCCCTACGAATCATATGTTTACGGGAGGGTATGATCCATTGAATTTGTCAACTGGAACTGTAGATCCTGGTTTTGATTGGGATGAGACTACTAATAATAATCCAGCTGGTGATCGAAGAATGTTTTTTACGGCTGATCAAGGGAAACTGCTGGCTGGAGAGGAACTACAAATTCATCAAGCGATCATTTATGGAAGAGATTCTACGAAAACTAGCTTTGAAAATGTAGATGTTATGTTGGAAGTAGCTGATTTGGTTCAAGCTTTTTATAATTCAGGAATGGATGTGTGTAATGATCCGTTTGCGAGTGTTAGTTCTCTTGAGGAAGAATTATTTAGTGTGTTTCCAAATCCGACAAATGGAAAATTCACAATCGACATTCCCACAATAACGTCTGAATTGAGGGTTGAAGTCATTGACGTTTATGGTCAAATAGTTTATTCGTCGCCTATTACCGAAAATGAAACACAAATTGACCTAAAAGAGAGCTCTGGGCTTTATTTTGTGACTGTTATTGGAAATGGATCTTATAGAACTACTAAGCTTATGCTTGAATAAGTTCCTTTCATCTTTTAGTAGAATCAATCGTGACCGAATCAGTATCATAGCTTGGTTTAGTCATGGTTGATTCTATCGTTTAAATCAAGATTAATCAGCGAATTGTTGCAACGATTTCTTGAACGCGAGGTAAGCAGCTTTGTATCGCTCATACATCTTTCGGTTCGTATATCTTACTCCAAATACATGGTGCGTGGATTCTGTCATCAGCGAATGGTAGGAACGCGTATACTTGCCTTCTTTGTCTTCATATGTTACCCAATGGTGTGAAACTGAAAATGGGTCATCTGAATTTGTATTATCTTCTGAACTGGAAGCTGTTTTTTCATTGGACTTTTCTACTAGATAATCGATTGGATCACCACCCCACTGAGGTGAATAAACGAAAAATTCAACAGTTCCATCTGGCGAAGTGAAGCTTGCTTCATCCGTATCTACGAATTCATAGTCGCCGTATTTTTGAGTTGGGGTAATCGGTGAAGCGGTGAAGTTTTGAGGGTATTCTACTCGGAACCAACTGCCATTGAAACTAGCCATTTGAATTGGCTCGTCTGGTTTAAGTTCAGGGTGAACTGAATCTCTTTTGACTCGAATAGGTTCTTCTGCTATGGATTCAGGGATTTTGGTTTCAATTGTGTCAGTTATCGATTCTAAATCTGTTTTTTCAGTTTGATTACATGCTACAAAAAGTAGAGCAGTTGCAAAGTAAAGTCCTTTTTTCACTTGATTAGTTTAACAACCGCACTCACCAACAACTGAAATCTCAGTTACATCCTTGTCAGTAGGTTTGATATTAATTGTTCCAATGCTTTGCCAAGTTTCGTCAACTTGACCAGTTTCCGTTGTTTTCACGACCATTTGGTAATTTTCATTCGACCATGTTTCCATCAGTCTCCCTCCTTCGAGGTCTGTGGAGCCAATCAATTCAAACACCCGCATTTCTCCATCGAGCATCATGAAGGCTTTTTTCTCATAGTTCGTCATGAAAACATAGTGTCCTTCACTAAGTTGAGAAGCTGTTCTTCCAAAATAGCAGGCGCAGCCATCAATCTCCTCGGGATATTCCGAATAAGTCGCAATATCCACAGTTGGAGGAGTTCCTGGAATTGGTTCCACAGGCTCAATAGGGTTCACTGTTTCAGTAGAATCATCAACCGCAACGACAGGATCGGGATTGTCGGAGGGTGTAGAATTCTGCTTGCATGAGCTGAAAGTCAGTACCGTAATTAGAAATAAAGAACTGAATAGTGACTTTGCTCTTTTCATTACTGAGTGATTTATTGTTTTTTTGCTTGTGGTTTTCTTGGACCTTTATTTTTGTTGTTAAAATGACGTTTTTTACCTTTGTTTCCCGAGTTTGAACTGCTCTTTTCAGTCCAAATTGGTCCTGCTCCTAAAGCTTCTGGTGGAGCGATTTTATCAAATTTAGTTTCGATCAAGCGCTCAATTTTACGAACCTTGTGCATGTCTTTTTCACTGATGAACGTATGTGCTTCACCTTTCGTGTTCGCTCTAGCAGTTCGACCTACGCGGTGAACGTAATCTTCAGCATCGTGAGGAACATCAAAGTTTACAACCATGTTGATTTCCTTGATGTCAATTCCACGACTCATTACATCTGTTGCAACGAGGATTCTGATGCGTTTTGATCTAAACCCACGGAGAACTTCTTCCCGCATGTCTTGTGTCAGGTTCGATGAAATTCCAGTTGACGGAAAACCAGCGCGTCTCAATGATCGAACGATTTCGGAAACCTTCATTTTTGATGAAGTAAAAACAATAATACTATCGAAGTTTTTTCGTTCCTTCAGAATATGAGTCAGCACACCAATTTTTTGATTTTCGTGCGCCATGTACATCTTTTGGTCAACTCCAGCTGCTGGTTTTGAAACAGCAAATGCAATTTCCTTCGGTTGATTCATGATACGCTTTGCCAAATCTTTAATGTTGTTCGGCATGGTTGCACTAAACATGAGTGTTTGACGATCACTAGGAAGGTGAGAGATGATCGTTTTCAAATCATCAATGAATCCCATATCAAGCATACGATCGGCTTCATCTAAGACCAAGTGTTTGACATGCTTGAAGTTCACATAGCCCAATTTTAAGTGGGAAATGAGTTTCCCCGGTGTTGCCACTACGATGTCAACTCCTTTGGTAAGCGCTTCCTTCTGGATTTGCCAATCTTTTCCATCTCCACCACCGTAAATAGCCATGGATCCCACAGAAATGAAGTAGGAGAGACCTTGGACTTGTTGTTCGATTTGGATCGCTAATTCGCGCGTTGGCACAATGATGAGCGTATCAACATTTGTATCCTTTTTTCCGATGAGTTTATTGAGGATTGGAAGCACAAATGCACCTGTCTTTCCTGTACCCGTTTGAGCACACGCAATAATGTCGTCGTTGTTTAATATAATTGGGATCGCCTTTTCTTGGACTGGTGTAGCATTTTCAAATCCCATGTAGGAAATAGCTTCTAGTAGTTCTGGGCGTAATTCTAATTCGGTAAATTTCATTCTAAATATCGTTAGCTGTGCTTTTTCGTAGCATCAGTCTTTTTGCTTGTGCTTTTCGCACTCTTGCGAGGTGCACGTGTTGTTTTTTTTGTCACTTCGACATTCTTCACGAACATCAATTTATGCCTGCTTTTTGGATTGTCACGTTGTTCGATTTCGAATTCTTTCAATGATCGAATAAGTGCCGTTAATTTTTCGAAACCGTAGTTACGCGAATCGAAATTAGGTTGTTTCTTTTGAATTAAGTTCCCAAGGTCACCCAAGTAAACCCAACCATCTTCATCCGATAAATCAGAAATTGATGTACGAATCAAGTTGATTTCTTTTTGCTTGATTCTATCAATAGTAACTTTCTCGTTCTCGGCTTGTTTTTCCGTTGTTGATTCTTTTTTCGCTCCACGATTTCGCAAGATTTCAACATAGATGAATTTGTCACAAGCTACAATGAAAGGGTTTGGCGTTTTTCGTTCTCCAATCCCAAGAACTTTCATTCCTGCTTCTCGAAGTCGTATTGCTAGTCGAGTGAAATCACTGTCACTGGATACAATACAAAATCCGTCTACTTTTTGTGAGTAGAGAATATCCATTGCATCGATAATCATTGCTGAATCAGTTGAGTTTTTTCCAGTTGTGTATCCGTATTGTTGAATAGGAGTTATTGCATTTTCTAGTAAAAGGTTTTTCCATTTCGAAAGATTGGGTTTCGTCCAATCGCCATAAATTCGCTTAATCGTAGGGTTGCCGTACTTGGCTATTTCTTCCATCATCTCTTTTACATGAGCTGATGGGATATTATCGCCGTCAATTAGGACAGCGAAATTCACATTTTTATATTCCATTACTCATAAAGCTACGGATTTTTGTCGAGAGGGTCGCTAGAACGATAAAATCAGTTCTTTTAGATGCGGTCCAAAACGTACTGAATGAGTTGCAACATGTGCTGAGAATAGTCTTTTGAAAAGTCTTTATTTGGACGATTTGCAATTCCAAGACAGATGGTAGCACATTCATGTCCTAATTCTTTCCCAAGGGCGAAAAGTGCTGAACTTTCCATCTCAAAGTTTGTGATTCGAGTGTTTCCATGTTTGAATGCCGTGAGTTGATCATTGAGCTCATTCGTTCGGTTAGGAAGTCGAAGTTGACGACCTTGAGGACCATAAAAACCACTTGATGTGATCGTGATTCCCTCAATAGTTTGATCCGAACGTAGTGAATTTGTCAAGCTTACAGATGCCTTCGCCAAGTACGTGTTGATTGCTTTTGGCAAATGAACAGAACGATTAATCGCGTCATTCAATTCAGTTTCTTCTGCACTAAATGGAATGTCGTAGTAATGAGCAACATTGTCGAGTCCTAAGGCATGCGTAGAAAGAATATATGAGTGAAGTGGTACTTCAGGTTGTAAAATCCCACAGGTCCCAATTCGAATCAACTTCAGAGATGTTTTTTCCGCTTTGTCCTCGCGCTTTTCAAGATCAATGTTGAACAAAGCATCCAATTCATTGATTGTTATATCAATGTTATCCGTTCCAATCCCTGTGGAAACCGCACTGATTCTTTTTCCTTGGTACATTCCTGTTTTACACACGAATTCACGGTGCTGAGAGCTATGTTCAACAGAGTCGAAGAAGGAAGCTACAAGATTAACTCGATCTTGATCTCCAACAAGGATAATTTTGTCTGAAATGTTTTCAGGCGAAAAACCTAGATGATAGACTTGACCTTTGTCATTAAGAACCAATTCGGTGTGCGGGTATTGCATTTAGTCGATTTTGTTTGATGAAAATAGGAATTCTAACGCATATTCCAATGAAAAAAGGCACTGTTCCGATGGTTATCGGGACAGTGCCTTTAAGTAAAACGGTTAACTGGATTAGTTTCCTCCTAGACTACCAAAAACTTTCTGGAGAATGTCGGTTACACGTGCCATTGGATCTTTACGAATTTTGTTTTCTTCGATTTCAACCATGTGGAACAAACCGGCAATTGCTCTTTCCGTTACATACTCATTCAAATCTGGATTTACAGGTTCAGCATCTGTAAGTGGTAAGTTTGCAAACGTATTGTATTTATTTACGATTGGTTCCCAGTAATCAGTCAATTTCACTGTGGCAATTGCTGCTTTAACTTTCGGTGCAAATGCTGCAACTAGTTCAGCTGTAGTTTTGCCCTTAAGAAAATTTGTTGCCGCTCCATCACCGCCATTCAAAATTGAGAACCCATCAGAGATACTCATTCCTAAAATTGCATTTTTGAAGATAGGAAGTGCTTCTTTTGTTGCTTCTTCTGCTGCACGATTCAATGCTGTTTCGAATTTTTCTACTTGACCATCTAATCCCCACTCAAGTGCTTTTTCTCTCACTTTCATCGCATCTGCTGGGAACGGAAGGCGAATATCAGCATTAGCCAAAAAACCATCTGTTACAGACGTAAGGTTTACAGAATTCTTAATTCCAACATTGAGGGCTTCCTTTAATCCAGAAATTACTTCTCCATTGGTTAATGATGGTTTAGAGTTATCAGCCGTTTCTGTTCCGTCCAATACTACTCCTGCTACCTCATTCAATACATCGCATGATGAAAGAATAAGTGAAGCGCAAATTCCTATAGGTATGATTATTTTTTTCATGGTTGATATTTTTTCAAACTTACAAAACTATTCTCTCTGTGTAATGCAAAATCAATACCAAAGAAAAACAGAAATCCCTTTCTTCGCTAAAAGAAAGGGATTTTCACTATTTATTTTCTAGTTTATTCTTATTTCAATAGATTGATAGAACCGTTGAATTCATGTTTTGCATCGTTGTACAAATCTTTCACTCGAGCTCTCCAGGTGTACATTCCACCTTTAACAATCTTTCCGTTGTATGTTCCGTCCCATCCAATTGATGGATCATGGCTTTCCCAGATTAATTCTCCCCAACGATTGAAGATGAACAAATCGAAGTCAAACTCATCAATTCCTTGAATCTGCGCTTTCCATGTTTGGTTGTGCTCATCTCCATCTGGAGTGAATGAGTTTGGAGCGAAGAACAGGATATCCTGAACAACGTGTAAGTATAATGTCAATGTATCCACACACCCATGCTCTGTGATAACAGAAAGCGTTATTGGGTAGATTCCAACTTCTTCTGGGAAGTAGAATTTAGGATCAGAGATTCCACTTGTTGATGGATTAGAATTTGGAGCGTACCAATCGTATGCGATAACATCAACCGAAGAACGGTCTTGCATTTGAATTGCTGTTTCAAAGATTGTCGTTGGATTTGAAGAGAATGTGAAATCCGCAATTGGATTTGGCTTAACTTCTACTATTAATTCCATTGTGTCTGTGTAAACACATCCAAAGATAGAAGTAGTCGTCATGATCACATCGAATATACCGACTTCGTTGAATTGGTAATGTGTTGAGTCGTTACCAATTTCAAGTACCGTTCCATCAGGACCAAATTCCCAATAAGTCGAAGCTATTTCCCCACCATTCGTTGATGTATTGGTAAATTCAAATCGTCCTGGCATACATTTCTCTGTTTCATCTGGAACCGAAGATGGTTCAATTGGAGTAGGGAAATAGATCATTGTACAAGAGTCAACAGTTGGTGATCCACATACTTCAGAAAGTGTCACACAGTATTGTGTATTGGTCACGGTCGGATCTACTGTAATTGTAGTTCCTGTTCCTACCATTGTTGCTCCTTCGTACCAAGTGAATGTGTATGGACTTGACCCTCCAGAACCTGTTGCCGTTAACATAATGTCGTCTTCTGGACAAATTTGTGTGTCTGGTGTAAGAGTTGTAATCACCAATGGATTTGGTTCAGCAATCACTCCTGTGATTGTGATTACACATCCGTTAAAATCCGTTACAGTTACAGTATGTGTACCAGCAAATAGATCATTTGCTACGTCCGTTGTAGAAACTGAATTATCCCAAGAGTAAGTGTATTGTGCAGTACCTTGAGTGATATCAACATCAATGATTCCGTCATTAGCACTGTTACATGTTACATCTGATTGACTAGCAATTACGCCGATCATACCTGGGATCTCTGTTACATCCACAACTACGATACCAGTACAACCAACATCCGAAACAATCGTACATGTATATTGCCCTGCCGTTAATCCTACCGCTGTTGATGTCGTTTGCATCAATAGATCATCCCATTGATAAGTAATGTTTCCAAGTACTGGATTCATAACAGCCGTAGCAGTTCCATCACTTCCACCAGGACAAGAAATTATTGTCGTAGAACCTGAGAATGTCGCAGGAGTATCTCCTACAGTAACATTTACATTTGAACTACAACCATTTCCATCAGTCATGATTACTTGGTAAGTTCCTGCTGCTACTCCTGTAACAGTTTGCGTTGTCGCTCCGCCCAGCGTAGGCCAGCTATATGTGTAAGTTGGTGCACCTGCTAATGGTGTTGCCGTTACTGTACCTTGACTTGCTGAACAAATGTCTGGTGTCGATGCAGCTGAAACTTGTGAACTTACACCAGTAATGAATGTTGTATCTGAAGAACCAATTACTGGGTTATTTGAACATGCAACAGGTAATGAAGACACTAGAAAGTATCCCGTAGTTCCTGGTAGAACAGGATTTACCGTAAGTGTACCGTTATTGTAAGGCGAAGTTGTAGCGTTTATTGTGTTCGCCCATGAAAGCGCAGTACTAGATCCTCCATTGACAATTGGCTGATAAGGGATGTTACTAATAGTGTATGCACTTGTATTAGTTGGGGCTGTTGGTGTCCAAATTTTTCCTTCAGGTACCAATACTGCCCATTGAGAGTTGTTTCGTCCAGGAGTTATTGCAGCAGCGTTACCTGCAGCATTTTGAACTCCTTGAATGGCTAAACCACCATTCCAAGTTGGAGACATTGCTTTATATGCTAAGTGGTATTCAATTGAATTAGCTGTTTCATTCACGATAACTGCCATGTCAGCACAAAATCCTTGTGGTCCAAAAGCCATTAAGTTTTTGTAGACAACAATAAATTGTCTGTTTGGAGCTGTCCCTACAGTTTGATAATAAATGGAACCTCCTGGAGAGTTTGCTGGATTAATGTCATGATAAGCAGGCATCATTGAGTTACGAGCGGCTGCAAATCCAGCGTTCGGTAAAACTCCCGCTCCTCCAAGTGCCCAAGGGCAATATCCTCCTGCGTTGGCAAGGTTAAATGTGATTACACCATTTGATCCAATCGCACATTGCGTATGTGTGGTTCCATAAAAATTTACAGAGAATCCAATATTTACAGCGGCACTCCATGAGTCATCGCTAAGATTTACGTTAGTTGGAGCTGGAAGTACGAGTCCTGAGATAGCACCTGGGTTACAGTCAACAATATCTATTGTTGAACCCATACATACTGTCGCATCTGTTCCTAAGCAAACTTGCGTTTGTCCATATGAGGCAAAAGAGCCTAGGATAAGGGCAAAAATGCTTAGGAGTGTGGTGATTTGTTTTTTCATCATAATAATACTTAGGTCGGAACATGTGTTCGGTAAACAGACGTGCACCGTTTTAATTAAGTTGCCACAAAGCGACAAAAAAATATTTGATTCTATACTGTTTATGACTCTTAATTTCAAATCATTTAAAAAAAGCTTGATTAGGACTTCAAACATCCTCATTTATTTTGATTTAAGAATTTAAAAAATATATACATTTGCTACACTGTATTAAATCAAACTATATGTCTAATAAATATCAAGCGGAAATTGATGCTTTCATGGAGAAAGTGAAAGTGTCAAATGGCCATGAGACCGAATTCCTTCAAGCGGTACACGAAGTTGCTGAGGCGGTAATCCCTGTAATTGAGGAAACGCCAAGGTATAAAGCAGCCAAAATTTTGGATCGAATGGTTGAGCCAGAGCGCACAATTATCTTCCGAGTTCCATGGACTTTGGACAATGGAGAGGTTCAAGTGAATAGAGGTTTCCGTGTTGAGTTTAACTCTGCAATTGGACCTTACAAAGGTGGACTTCGTTTCCATCCTTCTGTAAACCTATCGATTTTGAAGTTCTTAGGATTTGAGCAAGTGTTCAAAAATTCATTGACAACATTGCCTATGGGTGGTGGTAAAGGTGGAGCTGATTTCAACCCAAAAGGTAAATCAGACGCTGAAGTAATGCGTTTTTGTCAATCATTTATGACAGAATTATGTAAACACATCGGGCCAAATACAGATGTTCCTGCGGGAGATATCGGAGTTGGTGGTCGTGAAATTGGATACATGTTCGGACAATACAAACGTATTCGTAACGAATTTACAGGTGTTTTAACTGGTAAAGGTTTGAACTGGGGAGGATCATTGATTCGTACAGAAGCTACTGGTTATGGTACTGTATATTTCGCGAAAGAAATGTTGGCTATGAAAAACGATTCTTTCGAAGGGAAGTCTGTAGCAATTTCTGGTTCTGGAAATGTTGCGCAATATGCAGCTGAAAAAGTAATCGAATTCGGAGGTAAAGTAGTTACTGTTTCTGATTCTTCTGGTTATGTTCACGATTCTAACGGATTGACAACTGAACAATTGGAATTCTTAATGGAATTGAAAAATGTTCGTCGTGGTCGCGTTAGCGAATTGGCAGATAAGTTTGATGATATCACTTTCCACGCAGGAAAACGTCCTTGGGAGGTAAAAGTTGATATCGCTCTTCCATGTGCGACTCAAAATGAGTTGAACGGAGACGAAGCAAAAATGTTGATTGCAAATGGAGTTATTTGTGTAGCTGAAGGGGCGAATATGCCAACTACGCCAGAAGCAATTGAAGCATTTCAAGCAAATGGAGTATTGTTCTCACCAGGTAAAGCGTCTAACGCAGGTGGTGTAGCAACTTCAGGATTGGAAATGTCTCAAAACTCATTGAGAATCAACTGGACGCGCGAAGAAGTGGACGAAAAATTACACAGTATCATGGTTTCAATCCATAATTCATGTGTTGAATATGGAAAAAATGAAGACGGATCTATCGATTACGTGAAAGGAGCAAACATTGCTGGTTTCGTTAAAGTTGCTGACGCAATGATCGATCAAGGAATCGTTTAATAATAAAATTCATCAAGATTGAATTTAGGTCGATCTCGATCCCGAAAACTATCGGGATATCGGGGTCGACCTTTTTTTATTCCATTATTTTCACAGCGGATGTGGCATTTTGTTAATTTTGTTTTTCTATTGATGACTTATGGAAGTGCAAGACAAAAGAATGATCACCTTCGATCGAACAGGATTCGGCGATACAGAATTACTTGATATTTATCGCAGGATTCTCAAACCTCGGTTGATTGAAGAAAAAATGCTCATTCTTTTACGTCAAGGGAAAATTTCAAAATGGTTTTCTGGTTGGGGTCAAGAAGCAGTTTCAGTTGGTTCTGCCTATGCAATGGATCGTGAAGAATACATTCTTCCAATGCACAGAAATTTGGGAGTTTTCACTACGCGTGATATTCCATTGAATCGTTTGTTTTCTCAGTTTCAAGGTAAAGCTTCAGGATTCACCAAAGGAAGAGATCGTTCTTTTCACTTCGGAACGCAGGACTACAAGATCGTTGGAATGATTTCTCACCTTGGTCCTCAAATGGGCTTGGCAGATGGAATCGCACTAGCATCAAATGTTAGAAATGAGAAGAAGGCTACACTAGTTTTCACAGGTGATGGTGGAGCAAGTGAAGGTGATTTTCACGAGTCGCTCAATGTCGCATCAGTATGGGATTTGCCCGTTATTTTTGGAATAGAGAATAATTGCTGGGGACTATCAACTCCTTCAAACGAACAATTTCGCTGCAAACAATTCATCGATAAGGGAATTGGATATGGAATGGAAGCTGTTCAAGTGAATGGGAACAATATTCTTGAAGTAATCACAACGGTTCGCAGGATTGCTAAAGATATGCGTGAGAATCCTAAACCGGTCTTATTGGAATTCATGACCTTCAGAATGCGAGGGCATGAGGAAGCGTCAGGGACAAAATATTATCCGGAAGGTTTACAGGATGATTGGGAGAAATATGATCCGTTAACGAACTTTTCAGAATTCTTGTACGCGCAAGGTGTTTTGACAGAGGAAATAGAGACTCAATACAGAATAGAGATTAAGAAAGAGATTCAGGATGGATTGGAAATGGCTTATGCTGAGCCTGATATCATTCCAAATATGGAAACTGAGATTAAAGATTTATTCACAGATTTCAAGCAAGTTGTTCAATCTGCGAATGGAAATAAAACAGAAAAAAGATATGTCGATGCAATCCAAGATGGACTAAGACAATCGATGGAGAAATATCCTGAGCTCGTGATTATGGGGCAAGACGTAGCCGAATACGGAGGCGTTTTCAAAATAACGGAAGGATTTGTTGAGCAATTTGGTAAAGCTCGTGTGAGAAATACGCCGATTTGTGAGAGTGCAATTGTTGGAGCCGGACTTGGTTTATCGATTGCTGGAATGAAAGCCATGGTCGAAATGCAATTTGCTGATTTTGCTACATGTGGATTCAATCAAATCGTGAATAATTTGGCGAAAACACATTGGCGTTGGGGACAAAATGCAGATGTTGTTGTACGGATGCCAACAGGTGCTGGCTCTGCGGCTGGACCGTTTCATTCTCAAAGCAACGAAGCGTGGTTTTTCCATACTCCAGGATTAAAAATTATTTACCCATCAACTCCATATGAGGCAAAAGGATTATTGAATGCTGCGATCGAGGATCCGAATCCCGTGATGATGTTTGAGCATAAATTCTTATACCGAAGCATTCGAGAAGAAATTCCAGATGATTACTACACAGTAGAGATTGGAAAAGCGAGAACAGTGAATGAAGGATCGGACCTTACAATCATTACGTATGGACTTGGTGTTCATTGGGCAAAAGAATATGCGAAGAATCACACTGATCTAAGCATTGAAATTTTGGACCTTCGAACATTGCTTCCACTTGACAACGAAGCAATTTACGCTGCGGCTCGAAAAACAGGACGTGTAATTGTATTGCATGAGGATTGCATGACCGGAGGAATTGGTGGTGAATTAGTCGCTTTGATCTCTGAGAATTGCTTTGATGCATTGGATGCACCAGTTAAGCGCGTGGCTTCTATGGATACTCCTGTGCCTTTTGCTGCTCAGCTCGAAAATCAATTCTTACCGAAAGAACGATTGAACGAGGCGATTGAATCTTTAATGGATTACTAGATTTTTATTCTTTACACGTTTAATTGCAACCGCAGTGAGTTCTGGTACTGGTTCAGTGGGAGGTGTATGATCGGAAGTTCAATAATCGCATCATTTAAGATGAATTTCAATTTGAAATTCACTTCCCGAGGAATGGTTGAAGCTGCTGATTTTTGCATCTATTTGTTCGCAGAGAAGCTTAACTAATTCTAGTCCTAAGCCTTCGAAGTTCGAATTTAGATTGAAGCCCGGTGGTAAACCGACTCCATTGTCTATGATTCTAATTAGCACCTGGTTTTTACTGTCTTTTGTGACGATTAGATCGATTTTTTTGTTTTTATCATCAGGGATAAAGCTATACTTCATGGAGTTCGACAGTAATTCCGAAACAATCAAGGCTAATGAAGTCATCAGTTTCGTTTTAATTCGAATTTCTGGGCAGCTTATCGTGTGCTGAACTGAGGAATAGCTCAATGAGGCATGGATCAGTTGATGGAGATAATCATGTAATAGAATACGTTCCATATTGTCGTCCTGATATAGGAATTGGTGCACCAAGGCGATAGCTTCAATTCGCTTTTCCGAATTTTCCAATGCTTGGATCGCCTTTGGGTCAGTTAATTTATTCTTCTGAAGGTGAATCATGCTTGTTATAAGCTGAAGATTATTCTTAACTCGATGGTGGATCTCTTTTAATAAGAGGTTTTTATCCCGATTTTGCCTTTTTATTTCTTCATATTGATCCGTGATAATAGTATTTGCCTTCTTTAGGATACTATTTTGTTTTTGAAGAATTTCAGATTCGCGTTTTAATAGATCTACTAAAAATTGCGCTTCGAGTGTTTTCATTTCAGAGCTATATGTGTGCTCAGACAATTGCGTGTTAATGTCATTTGCTTTCTCCAAATGTCGATGTGACAATTCATAGTTATTGAGACGCTGATAGACTTTAGATAGAGCGAAGTGACTTGACGCTATTTTTTGTGGTATTTCTTGTTGAGTAGAATATTTCAAGCCTTCTTTTGCCAGAGCTAGAGCCTTGTTTGGGTCAGATTCCAATTCAACAAGAGCAAGTATGCTACTAATTAATGCCGCTTTGATATTGTTTTTTTTTCTGATTGCATAACTCTTCGTGTAGTATTCTTTTGATTTTACGCGCTCATGATTTTTTATAAAATACGTTCCCAAGTCATGTAGTACCCGAGCATGTTGCATCCACAAGCCATTCTGTAGGGAATATTCTCTGGCCAGTGTAAAGTTGTGAAGAGCCTGCGAGGTTCGATCCGTAGCGAACTGTACACCTCCTAATCCTATTAAACAGTATGCGTAGGCATCTTTAGGACGATAATCGAGTTCCTCTATAATTTCAATGGCACGTAAATATTGTTTTTCGGAATTTTCATAATCTTTGAGGTCGTAATAGAAAATTCCCAAGAACCATTCAAGCCATAGTCCATCATTAGGCCGAGATAAACTCCTAACATAACTTAAGCCATTGAAAATAGTTGAAATCGCAATTTTTCTATCCCCCTTAGACCAGAAGATGGATGCTTTTACGGCAGTTGCTCTTGCAAATTTGTAATAGAGCTTACTCGCCGAGAGCACTGAAAGACTTTGGTCCAGTAGTTTCAGGGCATCGTCATATTTGTTACTTAACCAATATTGATATCCTATTTCCAAGTTTGCCAATGCAACTCCATTCTCATAATTACATTCTGTAGCGAGTTTCTTAGCTTGTTGAGCAGCCTCTAGTGATTCCTTCCAATTTCGAATCTTATTTTCAACGCAATACTTTAGTAAAATGTCGACCCTTTCTTGTAATGGGTCCACATAATCTAGGGTGGAGTTGAATTTATTTACAGGACTCATAAGATATTGGGATATAGTAGGAGCGTTGGAGTTAATAATAGTAGATACGAATCTCTTCGTTCTTACTAAGATATTAATTTTTATCCGTGATAAAAAATGAGAATGTGTTAATTCATTGATAATCTTAGTGTAAGAGGCTTACGTTACAATAGTCTTTAAAGATGTGAACAAAAAAAAACTCGGCTTTTCGAGCCGAGTTTTTTAGTTAATTTATTTTTTTAATCTTCAATCACCGTGTATCCTGGGTATTTTGATTTATTGAAAACGAATTTCGAATCCGCAACCGTTGGATTTGAAGTGAATTTCTTCAAGCTATACGTCATCTTTGTCTGATCGCGCATTGACATTATCACACGCTTTAACTCATTTGATGAAACTGATATGTACAGTACAATGTACGTGTAATCAGCGCCAGTTTTCTTTGGGTAAAGATAAATCTGGTGAACTGCTTCTGTACCAAGTTTTGTTTGCTTTGTGTATTTACTTTTGAATCCAGTTTCCCAGATCGTCATCAATTTTTTCGGATTTACAGATTCTTCATCTTCTTCATCAGCATCAGTTACATAAACTGTTTTTTCTTCTTTGATGATTGTCCACGTCTTAATTCCATTTGAAATAACAGTGTTGTCACCAAATGATGCATAGTACTTATCTCCTTTTACCCATCCTTTTCCTGAGAAAGAAGTTTTACTATCTGAAGAGCTATTGCTTGTTGTTGAACTGAATTCAACATAAAATGCTTCTTGACTATTGATCTTTTTAGAAAGCTTATCTAAAATAGCATCGGCTTTTGCATCCTGTCCAAATGATGTGAATGAAAATGCTGCGAACGTTAATATGATTGTTAAAAATCTCATGTCATTTTGTTTTTCATTGCAAATATCGAAAATTGTGCCAAAAAAATCGGCAAATATTTATTTAATCGATAATTCATCAAGGATTTCTGTTAAAGTGTTGTTAACGATATCATGCCTGCCCTTGTAGCGCTTGATTCGGTATTTTTTCGATAAATATGCTTCGATTAATTTATCTTGATTTACCGCTGAGTAAAATTCGTCCTCATGACCTATTACGAAGTAATTCGAAGATTTATGGTCCGTTTCACTGTTAACGGTAGCTGCGGAGTGAATCGTGTTAGGTAGATCAGGAGGGAAGACACTCGCCCAAAGAATCAGTGCGTCAAAATTAGAAGCTCCAAGTTGATTCCAACGAGCCGCAGTTGCTCCGCCTTGAGAAAAACCCAGTAGGTACTTTTGTTCAAAATCATATTCGCTTGAAATCTTTGCGTCCAAAGCGTCCAAATAACTGAGTGTATCGGAGATATCTGTTTCGCGTGCTTCCTTTGTCATCCATGAAGCTCCAACACGACCACTTGTCCCACGCAAATAAAATCTGTGCATGCCTTCTGGAGCGATGATTACGTATTCTTCTGATAAATGACGGAATTTCTGAATAAAGTACTCTACGAGCTGGCCATAACCATGTAAAACATAAAGCGCTTTCTTCGCTTTAGTCCCTTCATTAAGAATGCGATAGCGAAAGGTTTTCGAATGTTCGAATTGAGATTCCATTTATCAAAGATAAACACTTATTGTCGGCATGAAAATTGTAGTATTTTCGCGGATAATTACTTGTATTTACGCGCTTTGTTCATGAATTACCGATTTATTTTACTCCTTCTTCTAAATACGGCCTTTTGTTGTCTGTCTTTTTCGAGCTTCTCGCAAGAGATTTCGATCAAGGATCAAATCACTCAACAGTTTGTGCTAGATGCCACAATCGTTTCGGTCAATCCAAAAGTTCAAAAGAAAGTAGATGGCAATGGTCGTTTTCAACTAAGTGCTTTCAAAGGGTGCGATAGCATTTTTATTACCTCTCCAGATTACCAGACAATTGTAATGTCTTATAGCGAAATTAAGGAGGCAGGTGTTATTGAAATGATTGATGAACCACTTTCTTTTGGTGATATTGTTATTTCTGTGAATCGATGGGATGAGGAAAAACTTAAAGTTCCCAATAGAATTACAACAATCAACCTCAAAGAAGCTGAATTGTTGGCTCCTCAAACTTCAGCAGATCTTCTTGAGTCTAGTGGGTATGTGTTTATTCAAAAAAGTCAATTAGCTGGTGGATCTCCTCAATTGAGAGGGTTTGGAACAAACCGAGTGTTGATCTCTGTGGATGGAATTAGAATGAACAACGCTATTTTCCGTTCAGGGAATCTCCAAAATGTTATTTCTCTTGATGCAAATTCCTTGGAATCTGTTGAAATCCTTTTCGGTCCAGGTGCTGTAATTTACGGAAGTGATGCAATTGGAGGTGTGATGAGTTTCAATACGAAAGAAGCTAAATTTTCTCCCGATTCAGTAAAAACATTTTTGCCAACGCATTTTGCCGCTCGTTACTCTTCGGCTTCGAATGAGGTGATGACACATGTCGACTTCAATATTGGTAAAAAGAAATGGGCGTTCTTGTCTTCATTAACGTTTTCGAGATATGGAGATCTAAGAACTGGCGTAAATGGAAACAGTGCATTTTTAAGACCGAGCTATCAACAACGAATCAATGGTGTCGATTCAACATTGGTCAATGACGATCCTCGCTTGCAAATAGGTTCAGGCTTCAGTCAAATGAATGCCATTCAAAAAATCAAATTCCAAGCTTCCAAAGATTGGCTCTTGGATTATTCGTTCATCTATTCAGCAACAACGGACGCTCCACGATATGATCGTTTGATTTTGGATAAAACGGAAGATGGAATTCTGGACAATGCAGAATGGTACTATGGTCCACAGAAATGGATGATGCATAAAATTGGAGCTGTTCATTCAAGAAAAAAAGGAATGTACGATGATTTGAGAATCACTGCAGCATATCAGAATTTTCAGGAAAGTCGCCACGATAGAAAAACAGGAGCCACCAACATTCGTCGTCAATTCGAGAATGTTGATGCCTATTCATTAAATGTTGACTTCGATAAAAACATCAATGAACGATTCATCGTGTTCTATGGTCTTGAGGGGATCGGGAACGTGGTCGGATCAAATGCTTATCGAGAAGATATTTCGACAGGAGAACAATTAATTATTAATTCCCGTTATCCAGATGGCTCAACATGGTTTTCAAGTGGAGTTTATGTCAATGGAAAATACAGTCTCGACGAAACATGGAGCTTGAATGGAGGTTTGAGGTACAGTTTATATTCAATTGCTGCTCAGTTTGACACTACATTGTTTCCATTCCCAGTATCTGAAACAACGAATAGAAATGGAGCACTAAACGGAAGCTTGGGATTGGTATACAATCCAAGTGATCATTTTCAGATCTACACGAATTTCTCAACAGGATTTAGAGCGCCAAATATTGATGACCTCGGTAAGGTCTTCGATTCAGAGCCAGGATCTGTTGTGATTCCAAACGTGGACTTGAAACCAGAGTATGTCTACAATGGTGAAGTTGGTTTCGTTTCGGCCTTGTTCAAGCGCGTGAAAATTGACGGCGTAGTTTATTACACTTATTTACAAGATGCTTTGGCGCGAGCGAATTTCAGTTTTAATGGCCAAGACAGTATTTTGTATGATGGCGAGATGAGTAGAGTGCAAGCAGTGCAGAATGTGGCAAATGCATGGGTGTATGGTGTGCAAGCAGGAGTGGACATTGTTGTAGCAAAAGGACTTTCCTTGCGAAGTACAATTAGTTTTCAAAAAGGAAAAGAATTCAACATTGATAGTGCACGCTACTTCCCGAAAAATCATGTCGCACCAACATTCGGAAGAACGTCATTGACGTACAAGCGACGACAATTCAAGCTAGACATTTACAGTTCATATCAGGTAAAAGTGAATCCAGACGAGTTGCCCTTTGGTGAATCCCCCTTTTTATATGCCTTAGATGACGATGGACAAGCGTTCGTTCCAGGATGGTACACATTGAACTTCAAAGCAGCAGTGTTCTTTAACAAGCACCTTTCGCTGTCAGGTGGAATTGAAAACATTACAAATCAGCTATACCGAACAGCAGGTTCTGGAATTACCGCATCAGGTAGAAATTTTGTGATAGGATTGAAAGTGTCGCTTTAGTAGTTTAAATTCAATTACACTTCTAAACATCCAACCAATCCAACCAATCCAACCAATCCAACCAATCCAACCAATCCAACCAATCCAACCAATCCAACCAATCCAACCAATCCAACTCCCCAC
>NVXP01000049.1 GCA_002733985.1 Fluviicola sp.
AATACTGTGTTTCGATACGTGTTCGTGAAAATTAAATACGTCTCCCGCTATAAGCTCACCTGAATCAAGGTTCATGATTAGGACGGTTAAATTAGTTTGATTCCCTGCTATAATTTTAAATGGCACCCACAACGCAAGTGTAAATGGCAATGTTGGCAGTAAAAAAGCAGAGGCAACAATATTCCAAGGATTAATATCTGGTCGAAAAGTATGATCTACCATTGTAAACATTACATCGGATGTACCGTATTGGGTTGAAATATCCTTAAGCTGAATATAATCGATTGGAAAAGGCATTACATCGTCATCTTGCACCAACTGGGAAAGAAACCCAAACAGTATGGATCGCACATTGTAACTTTGCGTAGTTAGACTTCGTTTATCAACTGTGTGAATCTGAGTATTGGTAAGATCAGCTGCATTGACAATTGCTTCCGTAAACATCCCTTCTAATTTTTCACTTTTCACCAGGTTAACTCCGTTTTTACCGTAATCAATGACCCTAGGCTCAACAACAATTAAGTTATCTGATCCTATTTTGATTGCATCGTACGCTCGTCTCTGACAGGCCTTTTTTCCTTTTCTTGACGACTCTTCAAGTGGTGGAAGGTACACTACTTTCTTATTGGCATAGCCCATAAATTCAATTATGAAATTCTTATCCAGAATCAAATCTGATAATCCGTAATAATAGTATTTCAACGAATCTACGGACTCACTAATGGCATCTGAAGAATTATTCTTTTTAATTCGATCATACTTTGACATCTCAAGTTTCGGTGGAGGGGCGACACTATCATTTTTCACGATCGTATCATTCAAGATCATTTGTTGTTTTGCCTCAACAGAATCGCCATATTGCGAAAATGTCATTGTTGAATAATCCTCTAAATCGAATTTCTCATCTTTCGCAAACAATTTCAATGAAAAGGAATAAATAGCATTCATTTCAATATCCTCGGGATAGCGTTTGTGAACATCGTAGATGTTGCGAAGCGCAATTGTCGTTAATGACGCTCTCTTCAATTTCCGCACAAAATAGTGTACTGGAGCAGATTCACCTTCCAATTGTTTCCCGCTGAGAATTGTATTATTCACTCTAGAATTAGATTCATACTGATAAAGCCCCAACCACGTATGCATTTTCATTCGCTGCAAAAACGTAGAAGAAGGGAACTCTTGCTCTAAAAGATAGATGGAATATAAGGCTTCACCATAATTGGCTTGCATAACATCTGTTCGCACAGTTTCAAAACGCGCAATGTTTCGAAACTCGAAAAATTGTTTATCGCCTACTGAATTGATAGTTGCCCCCCACTCTCCTGTGATTTCACTCATTCTTTGTTCAACAGCCTTTTTTCGCTTATTGATATTCGGGTGAGAGCTTTCAGAATCGTCTTCATCCGGATCGGCTTTGATCTCGTATATTTTGCTCGGGAATAAAAAGTCTGGTAGAAAAAGTTGTTCGGAAGCGAAATAATCCAAGTCTATAGCAACTTCATCGAACGGTAGGTAAGAATAGAGTAAAACATCGAAGGCGGATAAAATTTCATCTTTCGAATATCCCGCTTCTCGGTAAATATCCACGGCTAAATTATCCGCAGAAAACTCTTTGTCTTTTGAGTAAACACTCATGCGGTCAACCCATCTATTTCCATATCGATTGTTCTTCTTCCAAGTGAAGGTTTCAACAACATGTTTCTCAGTGTAATGCGAAATCTCATGGGCCAAAATGAAAGCAAGTTGTGCTTCACTCGACAATTGACTCATCAAACCCGTAGTCACAAAAATGATTCCCTGATCTGTTGAAAATGCGTTTGTCGCATTCAGTTTTAAGGTGTAGAAGCGTAATTTTGAACGCAAATCAGGATTTCCAGCTAATAACTTATCTGCTATTGAAGAAACGTAGTTCGATATATCATCTCCATAGACTACCAATCCAGAATGCAATAATTCATCTATTGCATAACCTGTTTTCTCTAAAAATTCGCGTTGTTCAAGTTGCGATCCAATTTCATTACGACGTTCAGTCATTCCTTCCTCAATTTTTTCAAAGGTTTGCTCTGAAAAATCTAGGGGAACGGTTCCTTTGGATTGAAGTGTCGAATAGTGATCAAAATCTGCTTGTGCTATAAGTGGTGCAGAAAAGAATAATGTGAATAGGAGTGTGGAAAATGGTCTCATTGATAATTATTGGAATTCAAAGGTTACTAAATCATCAGGATTTCTGTGCTCAATTTACTTGTAATCTTTTCGCAGAAGTATTGGCTTATGCATATCGCGATAGAAGAAGCAAAAAATTAAAACGGAAGCGTTAGACCGAGATCGAAAGCAATGACGTTTCTAAATTGATAGCGACGTACATCTCTGAAAAATTTATCATTCAGAGTACTAGCGGTTCCAAATCCTGAATTATTCACCCCAAAATCGAGTGTATATCGAAAGCCGTAGATGAACATCATCGACTTCCCAACAGGTGTACGCATTTTGAGCCCATACATAATTTGCATCAACTTCACTGACTTGTCTAATTTATTATCAATCATCAGCTGCTCCGCTTCTGCAGGATCAGCATTCGGACCTCCTAAAGTATAACTTCCAAAATCACGTAAATAATTCCGTGTTACAGCTTTATTCAAATTCAATCCAATACCCACTTGATGCACGATTCCATTCGGAAGCAAGCCGTTTGGTCCACTAAATTCAAGTCGAGGCATAAAAAGAAATGAATTCACTTTAATACTCTCGCTCTCATCAGAATAAGTGTCACTAAACACATTGTCGTAAATCCGATACCGATCGAAACCAAACTCAAAGGCTATTCCAACTTTAGAACTCAATGCACGACCAATACTTGTTCGTAATCCAATATTAAACCATGTATCAGAAGAAATTAATGAATTACCCGATGGAGCAAGTTCTTTCCCTTTTTGATACGTTGTTAAATTATAAATCAGTGGAATATATGAACTTGAAGCAATGTCCACAAATGTCTTTTTCCCGTAGTAACCATAGTTGTCCTGTGCAGTCGACGAGGAAGTAGAAACGATGAGTACTAAGAATAAACCAATTAACTTTTTCATACTACTCAATTAATTTGATGAACTAATGTGTTTGAATAAGCTATACATTCGTGCACCAATATTGTGTTTCGAAACGCGCTCATGAAATCTGAATACATTACCTGTTTGAAACTCTCCAGATTCAACATCCATGATTAACACCGTTAAATTTGTTTGATTTGCCGACATGAGTTTAATAGGTATGTATAAGGTCAATGTGAACGGGAAAGTTGGCCAAATCAATGCGGAAAGAGCAACACCCCAAGGGTTAATGTCTGCCTGTTTAGTATGATCGACCATCGTAAACATCACATCAGAGGTTCCGTAAGCAGATGCAATCTCTTTCAACTGAATGTAATCAACTGGGAATGGACGGATATCATCGTCCTCTACAAGCTGTGTTAGGAATCCGATTAACACCGATCGCTCATTATACGTATCAGTTGTCAAGTTTCGTTTATCGACCTTGTGTACAATCGTTCCTGCTAGATCAGCAGCTTCAATAATTGCTTCGGAGAACATGTTCTCCAATCTCTCACTTTTAACGAGGTTAATTCCGTTCCTTCCGTAATCCATGACACGGGGTTCAACAACAATTAAATTAGACGACCCAATTTTCAAATCTTCATACGCTTCGTCTCGATAGGATTTCTGTCCCCTGACAATATTACTCGCTATTGGAGCATCATTGTATATAACTGATTCATAACTTTTATACTCGACCATAAAGCTCGAATCATTGATTAAATCCGATAAGCCGTAATAGTAGTACTTCAATGAATCAACTGAAGATTCGATTGCGTCTGGGGAAGAGTTCTTTTTGATACGGTCATATTTCGATTTTTTCTTGGCAGGCGGCGCTTTGACACTATCATTTTTAACGAGTGTGTCATTCGCAATGGTTTCATTTTTCAACTCAACAGAATCGGCATATTGTGAGAACGTCATCGATGAGTAATCACTCAAATCAAATCTATCATCTCCATTCAGCAAGCGAAGCGAGTAGGCATAAATTGCACTCATCTCAATATCTTCTGGATTGAGTTGATGAATATCATAAATGTTTCGAAGCGCAACTGTTGTTAAGGATTTTCGGTTCAGTTTTCGTATGAAATAATGAACTGGTGCAGATTCACCTTCTAAATCATTGTTACGACGAATAGTATTTTTCGTTCTTAACAGCGATTCATATTGATATAGTCCCAGCCAAGTGTGCATTTTCATTCGTTGCAAAAACGTAGATGTCGGGAATTCTTGTTCTAAAAGATAGATGGAATATAAGGCATCGCCATAATTTGCTTGCATGACATCTGTTCGTACCGTTTCAAAACGGGCAATATTCCGAAACTCGTAAAAACGGGCTTCGCCAACAGAATTGATTGTCATCCCCCACTCTCCTTTGATTTCACTCATTCTTTGTTCAACAGCTTTCTTTCGCTTATTGATATTCGGGTGAGAACTTTCAGAATCGTCTTCGTTCGGATCAGCTTTGATCTCGTATATCTTTTTTGGGAATAAAAAATCGGGTAAGAAAAGTTGTTCAGAAGCGAAATAATCCAAATCTATGGCAACTTCATCGAACGGTAGATAAGAATAGAGTAAGACATCAAACGTTGATAAAATCTCATCTTTCGAATATCCTGCTTCTCGGTAAATATCCACGGCCAATTTATCTGCAGAAAACTCTTTGTCTTTTGAGTAAACACTCATGCGGTCAACCCATCTACTTCCATAACGATTGTTCTTCTTCCAAGTGAAGGTTTCAACAACATGTTTTTCGGTGTAATGTGAAATCTCATGGGCCAAAATGAAAGCTAGTTGTGCTTCACTCGACAATTGGCTAATCAAGCCCGTAGTTACGAAAATGATTCCCTGATCTGTTGAAAATGCGTTTGTAGCATTCAGTTTTAAGGTGTAGAAGCGCAATTTTGATCGTAAATCTGGATTTCCAGCCAATAACTTATCTGCTATTGAAGAAACGTAGTTCGATACATCATCTCCATAGACCACTAATCCAGAGTGCAATAATTCATCAATCGCGTATCCTGTTTTCTCTAAAAATTCCCGTTGTTCAAGTTGAGATCCAATTTCATCACGACGTTCAGTCATTCCTTCCTCAATCTTCTCAGAGGTTTGCTCTGAAAAATCTAGGGGAATGGTTCCTTTGGATTGAAGTGTTAAATAGTGATCAAAGTCTACTTGTGCTGTAAGTGATGCAGACAAGAATAAAGTGAATAGGAGTGCGAAAAGTTGTCTCATTGGTAATTATTGGAGTTCGAAGATACGTAAACCATCAGGATTTGTGAGCTCTATTCGTTTGTAATTTTCTCACGGAAGTATTGGTTTGTATATAAATTTAGAGTGATTGATTGTTCAGATGTTTTTGTTGAACTCTATTAATATAATACGTTCGGTGTTCGGAGATAGAGCAGAAAGCGCGGTTTGGGGCCGCAAAAAAAGCCCAATGTCCTAGACATTGAGCTCAAAATATCGTTTAATTGATCTTATTCTTCTTCGTCTTCCAAGATTCTCTTTGGACGCAATTTCTCAAGTGCACCTAATGTAATCCAGTAAGGCAGTACAAATCCCATAAGGAAAGTCAACAACCAAAATGCGGATCCACCAATAAAAAGGAACAATACTAAACCAAATGCGCTCATCTCTTACTATTTTTGTATTTGCTTAACAGCAGTAAAATTAATGAAATTATTCAAATAGCAACAACACGATTATGGAATATCGTATCGAAAAAGATACCATTGGTGAGGTGAAAGTTCCTGCCGATAAATATTGGGGAGCGCAAACAGAGCGTTCACGAAATAATTTTAAAATTGGACCTTCGGCTTCAATGCCACTTGAAATCGTTCATGCATTCGCCTACTTGAAAAAAGCAGCTGCACATACGAACTGTGAATTGGGTGTTTTGGAGGAAGCAAAAAGAGATCTTATTTCAAATGCAGCAGATGAAATTATCGCTGGGAAATACGATGATCAATTTCCTTTGGTGATTTGGCAAACTGGTTCTGGAACGCAAAGTAACATGAACGTAAATGAGGTGATCGCAAATCTTGCTCACGTTATGGCCGGAAATGAATTGGGAAAAGGAACCAAAGCAATTGCTCCGAATGATGACGTAAACAAATCACAATCGAGTAACGATACTTTCCCTACAGGAATGCACATTGCCTGTTACAAGAAAATCATTGAAACGACGATCCCTGGTGTTGAGCAATTGCGCGATACACTTCAAGCGAAATCGAAAGAATTCAAGGATGTGGTAAAAATCGGTCGTACTCATTTAATGGATGCTACTCCACTCACACTTGGTCAAGAATTTTCTGGTTATGTTTCTCAATTGAACCATGGATTGAAGGCTTTGGAAAATACGCTTCCTCACTTATCAGAATTAGCACTTGGTGGAACGGCAGTTGGAACTGGATTAAATACGCCAAAAGGATATGATGTTCTAGTAGCGAAAAAAATCGCAGAATTCACGGGACTTCCATTTATTACTGCTGAGAATAAATTCGAAGCATTGGCAGCACATGATGCGATCGTTGAAACACACGGAGCGTTAAAACAAATGGCTGTTTCTTTGAATAAAATTGCAAATGATATTCGATTGATGGCGTCGGGTCCTCGTTCAGGTATTGGTGAAATTACCATTCCAGCAAATGAGCCAGGATCTTCAATTATGCCAGGAAAAGTAAATCCAACTCAAGCTGAAGCAATCACAATGGTGTGTGCTCAAGTGATGGGGAATGATGTTGCTGTTACTGTTGGAGGAATGCAAGGACATTATGAATTGAACGTATTCAAACCAATGATGGCTGCGAACTTGTTACAAAGTGCTGAGTTGATTGGTGATGCATGTGCTTCATTTGATGAAAACTGTGCTCAAGGAATCGAGCCAAATCACAAACGAATTCAAGAATTATTAAACAATTCTTTGATGTTGGTTACAGCCTTGAATACGAAAATTGGTTACTACAAAGCTGCTGAGATCGCAAATACGGCACACGAAAATGGAACAACACTTCGTGAGGAGGCTGTTCGATTGGGATATGTTCCTGCTGAAGAATACGACAATTGGGTTGATCCTAAAAAAATGATTGGTAGTTTGGATTAGATTATTCCATCACACTATATTTGAAATAGGGTATCTTTTAGTAGGTGCCCTATTTTTTTGCTCTAAAAAGGAAGTACACTTCAATTTAACATCTAGTATCTTAAACAAAAAAAACGGCTGCTCTAGCGGCAACCGTTTCCTTTTCTGTGAAATAGTGATCGGGAGTATTGTAAGCTAATCTAGAACGAATGTAATTGGTAAACGTGACCTGCATCGGACAATTTTCCCTGCTGCTTCTGCGGGTTTCCATTTTGGCATCAAACGAATAACACGTTTTGCTTCTCGATCGATTGTTTTTGAAACACCCCTCATTATGCTGATATTACTCAAAGAACCGTCTTTCTCAACAACGAACTGAACATAAACGCGTCCTTGGGTCCCCATTTCTTTGTCAATTTCAGGGTACTTAATGTTGTCTGAAATAAATTTCATCATTGCTTCTACCCCACCAGGGAAAACTGCCTCCACGTCTGTAAAATCTAGTATTGGGTCAACTTGTATTGGCTCTGGAGCTGGAGGCGGTTCTGGTAAAGGTTCTGGAATTGGCCCTGGCCAAGGCTCTGGGTCTGGCCCAGGTGGAACTGGCATTGGTCCAGGTGGAACTGGCGGTGGTGGAGGCGGAACAACAACTGGTTCATCTTGAATGATCGAATCAGAAGGCACAGTGTCCTTAACTAATTCCTCTGGATCAACATCAATAATTTCGGTGATTTGTTCTGGAGATTTTCCAGTTTTCTCTTCGGTACATGCAGAGAAAATTAGCATCCCTGCAATAAGTAATGTTATGCTTTGTAGATTTTTTTTCATTAGAATTTAGTTTAACGTGAAGCGTATTGATGGTTACATCTCTACTGCGTCAATCATTTTCGAAGATGAACCAACTATTCTGTTGGTCTCACAATTCATTAATCCTTTATCATTGGTGTAACCTTCAATGGTTGTTCCAAATCTCTAGGTGCAGCCTCCTCTAAGGTGAATGTAATTGGCAACAACGATTTACAGCGAACAGCTTTGCCTCGAATTTCTCCTGGCGTCCATTTCGGCATCAAGCGAATAACACGTTTTGCTTCTCGATCGATTGTTTCTGAAACACCCCTCATTATCTCGAGATTACTCAAAGAACCATCTTTCTCAACAACAAACTGAACATAGACACGTCCTTGATTACCCAATCCTCTGTCAATTTCAGGGTATTTAATGTTGTCTGAAATGAATGTCATCATTGCATCTTCTCCCCCAGGGAACTTCGCTTCAACATCTGGAAAATCTATCACTGGATTAGCTTGCGGCATTGGATTTGGAAGGGGTTCTGGAATTGGCCATGGAGTTGGTTCTGGACCTGGCGGCATTGGTCTAGGTGGAACTGGATCGATCGGAGCTGGCGGTGGAATGAAAATAGGTTTTTCTTGAGTTATCGAATCAGGAGGTATAGTATCCTCCTCCTCTGGCTCAACATCTATAATTTCTGTAATTTGCTCTGGAGATTTTCCAGTTTTCTCTTCCGTACATGCCGAGAAAATTAGCATCCCCGCCACGAGGAATGTTACACATTGTAGCATATTTTTCATTAGAGTTAGTTTAATGTAAAGCGTATTGGTAGTCGCACTTTTGCAGCAACAATCTTGCCATTATCCTCAGCGGGAATCCAATTTGGAAATGATCTTACGAGGCGTAATGCTTCTTCGTCGAGTTCTTTTTCAATCCCTCTTGCAATCTTAACATCTTGAACTCGTCCATCCTCCCCTACAATCATTGATACATAAACAGTACCCTGATATTCGAACCCTCCATCAAGTACAGGATATTTCAAATTAGCATGAATAAATTTCTTCATCTCCCCTAATCCTCCTGGAAATTGCGCATCAACTGGAGGGAAATCATAAACTTTATCTTCGGGTAAACCTGGTGGCTCAGGAAGCGGAGGTGGCTCAATCAAACCCTCTACCATTACTCCAGGTTCGATAACACATCCTCCAAACATGGGATCTATTTTTTCGACTGAGTCTTTCTCAAGAGCAGAACTAAGTTCAACTGTATCCTTTTCGAAGTTAATCTCTTCGACTTCCACACGTAATTTCGCCTCATCATCTGAGAGGTTTTCAATCGCATGAGCATTCGATGTATCATCGCAACTTAGAAAGAAAAGCATCGTGCCTATCAATAATAGTGTATTTTTCATTTCAAGCAGATTTTAAGTTAAAGAATAGAAGCGGTTATCACTAGGACAACCGCTTCCTTGCTATTCAGTGCGAACTCATTCTGCTATTCTAGCAAAAATTTAATGGGCATGCGCACACGCGTGCGAACAGCACCATACTTATCTTCCCCTGGAATCCACTTTGGAAAAGATTTAACAATTCGTACTGCTTCGCGATCAAGCGTTTGAGAAACACCTCTTACTGCTTTTATGTTTGTTACTGAACCATCCTTTTCAACAACAAACGAAACATATACTATTCCTTGGTTACCTAATTCTATATCGATCTCTGGATACTCTTGCACAGCGAAAATTTTCTTTTTCATTTCCAGTAATCCTCCAACATACGCAGCGTCAATCTCTGGTATCACAATTTTATCATCAGTATCAAATACTGTTGGTTTAAATGGCGCTTCGAACCCGTGAAGACCTGGCCCATCTGGCTTCTTTAATCCATCAGCCGTGTTTTTGCTCGACTTAATATCCTGAGCAAGTCCTGTTTGACTTCCTAAGTTTTGCGGCTCATCTTGCGGTTGATCCGGCATTTCAGGCTGATCTGGCTTCACAATATCAGGTTTAACCTCTTCCTTCTCTTCCACCTCAAACGTGACAATTTCTTCCACGACGACAGCCATCTTTTCGGCTTCTGTAGTTGTGGTCTCTGTGTACGTAAATGCAGCGAGGGTAAACGAACCCGCGACTAACAGTCCAACATTGAAGATAGCGGCTCTTTTACCTTCCAAGTCCACCTTCGGATTTTTTTTTGCGATCATAATAATAAATTTAAGTTATACCTCAGAACGCCCAAACGATGTGCCAAATAACTAGAGTTCAGCCCCCAACTACTTAAGCGTTAAAATCTGTTAATAAAGTGCCAATGATGTTGATTGATCGGTAATTACACCTTGTACGAATTGAGGCAATATTGTATTCCAACCTCACATTATTCATTGAATGATCACGTTATCTTTCATTAAACGTAACAATCAAGCCAACAAAATCAGTACTTTCGCAAGGATGGCGAAGCAGAAGAAATATACGCTTACGTTTGAGCAAACGTTTGACTTTGATATGGTCGGAATTTGTTCGCATCACAGTGATTACCGACTGGCATGGGGAATAAATAAATGCTTAACCATTCATCTTAGTCGCTGTGAAGAAGATTACATCGTAACAAATAAAAAAGGTGAAGCAGTTTCATCTCATTCGATGTACGAATTTGCCGATGAAGAAAACCGGTTAGATTATTTCCTTGTAAAGAATAAAATGCACGGAAATTATCTCATTCCTGAAAAGCCTTCCATCGACTTCTTCCTTTTCTTATGCGATAACGTCACCATCGATATTGAACAATTAACGAAGCAGTTAAAAGAGGTCACAAGCGTCTTAGGAGTATTCCCTTTCGAGCCCGAAGACATTGACTCTGCCGAGTACTTAGTATTTAGATAAAAATGAAAAAAACGAAAATAGTAGCAACTCTAGGTCCAGCATCAAGTGACAAAAATGTCCTGAAACAGATGTTGGAAGAAGGAGTTAACGTATGTCGACTCAATTTCTCTCATGGAAGTCATGAAGATCACGCAGCCGTGATCCAAACAATTCGTGAATTGAACGAAGAGATGGGAATGAATACAGCCATTCTTGCCGATTTGCAAGGTCCCAAGATCCGAACGGGAATGATGAAGGATAATGGGATAGAATTAGTTAATGGGAAAACTGTGACGATTGTTACAGAAGATGTTGAAGGTACTGCAGAGAAATTTTCTATCAACTACAAGCAATTGCCAAAAGACAGTTCGGCAGGAGAATTTATTCTTCTGGATGATGGGAAATTAAAATTGGAAGTTATTTCCACAACGGATACAGAAATTGTAGCAAAGATTCTTCATGGTGGGATTCTTTCTTCTAGAAAAGGAGTAAACCTACCGAACACGAAAATCTCTCTTCCTTGTTTGACGGAGAAAGATTTAGTTGATTTAGATTTTGCGCTTTCGCACAATGTAGATTGGATTGGATTATCCTTTGTCCGTTCTGCGCGAGATATTATTGAATTGAAGCACATCATTCAGTCGAAGAAATGCAAAGCGAAAGTTATTGCAAAAATCGAAAAGCCTGAGGCGATTGAAGATATTGAAGACATCATTAGAGCAAGCGATGCACTTATGGTAGCCAGAGGTGATTTAGGAGTTGAAATCCCTTATCAGAATGTTCCTTTGATTCAAAAAATGTTAATCCGTAAAGGTCGAACTCACTCGAAGCCTGTCATTGTTGCGACGCAAATGATGGAGAGCATGATTACAAGTATTTCTCCAACTCGTGCAGAAGTAAATGATGTTGCAAATGCCGTTCTCGATGGAGCTGATGCTGTGATGCTTTCTGCTGAAACTTCAGTAGGGAAATTCCCGATCGAAGTAATTCGTACGATGACTAATATCGTGAATGAGATGGAAACGCATGATGGAATCTACAACAAAGAAGAACTTCCTGAAAAGAATCAAGCACGCTTTATCACAGATAGTATTTGCTTTAATGCATGTCGATTATCACGAAGAGTTGAATCCAAAGCCATCTTGACAATGTCATTCTCAGGATATACTGCATACAAAATCGCATCTCAAAGACCGCAAGCGGATATCTTTGTGTTTACGAGTAATCGTCAAATTTTGACACAGCTCAATTTAATCTGGGGAGTTCAAGGATTCTATTACGATAAAACAGTAAGTACAGATCATACAATTGCTGACATAAAATACCTCTTGAAGAAACAAGATGTACTAAAGAGCGGAGATCTCGTTATTAATATTGCATCAATGCCGATTGAAGAAAACGGTAATTCGAACATGTTAAAGTTGAGTTACGTGGAATAATTCCACAACAAATAATTGATAGACAGCGAATCTTGTTCTATTTTTGTTTAATACTCCTAATAATAATAGTATGAAATTATTTCTAGTGTGTTTGATCACCATTGGAGCTTTTACAACCCAAACCACTAACGCTCAGATACAATGTGCGGTGGATGTTGTAATTCCAGAAGGTGCTGCAATCACAATGTGTGAGTCCAATCCTCAAACAATCACCGGAACTGGTGGATTTGTTAATTACGCATGGACAGGGCCTGAAACACAAGTAAGTCAGACCATTACACCTAATTTCTCAGGACAATACGTACTAAGTGCTCTTGACGGAACAGGATGTATTTCAACAGATACTATTATAGTAACGATTATCCCAACTCCAATTGAGACGATTCTTTCTTCCGAAGGAAATCCTATTTGCTCAGGAACAGGAACTACCCTTAGTCTTGGAAACCCATATGCAACTTACAACTGGACAGGCGGGGTAACTACTCCGACCTTCTTTGCTTCAGGCCCAGGAACATATGATGTTTCATTTACGGATGCAAATGGTTGTTCTGGATCTTCTTCAATCGTTTTGACTGAAGCACAATTTACACTATCTGGAACTGATGGTTCATTATGTACTGGAGGTGCTGTTACTTTAACCGCTGGAGGTGGTGATTCATATGTTTGGTCAACTGGTGAGGTTGGAAACATTATCGTCGTAAATCCATCGAGTGCTACACTGTATTCAGTTGTTATCACATTTGGAACTTGCTCGCAAACACTTTCAACAACTGTCACTCCTACTGAGGCAGAAGAAAATGCTTTACCTGACACAATTTATGTTGCATCAGGACAATCGCAATTCGTACCAGGACCATCTGGATTCCAAAGTTATATTTGGTCTCCGTCCAATCAAATCAATAACCCATTTGGATCGGGTATTATATTCACTGGAACAGTTTCACAAACCTTAGTTGTTGAAGCCACTCATGCTGACGGATGCGTCTTAACAGACAGCGTTCTAATGATCGTCGTTGAATTAACTATTCCAAATGGTTTCTCACCTAACTCAGATGGTAAAAATGATGTATTCCGTATTCCTGAATTAGACGAATACCCAGGATCATTATCTGTCTGGAACCGTTGGGGAGATGTCGTATTCGATGATCCTAGCTACCAAAACACTTGGGCCGGTACGTGCGAAACTGGAGGATGTTTAGGAACTGGACAACTTCCACAAGGAACTTATTTTTACCTTATTGATGTAGAAGGCATCACGTTCAAAGGGTACATTACATTAAAAAGATAACTATGAGCGCTAAATTGACACTTCTCATTTGCGTGCTTTCTGCTTCGATTTCATTCGGACAAAACACTCCCCGATTTTCACAATTCAATTTTGCACAAGGAGTAAACAACCCTGCAGCAATTGCAATTGATTCTAAAATCATGGTCGATATGATCTTCAGGAACCAATGGTTTGGTTTGGAAGGTGCACCAACAACTGGAGCAATCAATGCTCAATTCGAATTGTATCATGACATGGCTGCTGGCCTAAATGTTTCGTATGATTTGATTGGTGTAAATCATGCCACTCAGGTTTCAGGACAATATGCTTATCGTGCCTACTTCGAAAATGATAACGCACTGATTTTTGGTGTAAGTCTAGGAATTGATCAGCGAGTAAATGATCTTCCTAGTGCGCAATTGACAGATATCGATGATCCTGCATTTGCAACGCGGTATTCTAAAACGCACTTCAACGCAGGTTTTGGAATGTACTACTACTCTCCAAAATTCTATATCGGAGCAAGTATCCCACAATTGTTTCAGAGCATTGAGAGCAGCAGTGAATCAGGTTTCACACCTCCACTTTGGCATTATTACGTGTCAACTGGATTCTATATTGATGCTGGAGAAAATTACCGACTCAATCCAAACATTCAAATTAAGGCTGCCATAAACACACCTATTCAAGCGGATATAATCCTTCGTAATACATTCATGAACGCATGGAGCTTGAATGTTGGTTACCGAACAGAGAATTCCCTGATCATAGGTGCTGATTTTCTCGTTGGTGGTCGATTCCGAATGGGTTACGCGATGAATTACGACATTGGTAAATTATCGAAAGCGCGCGGGATGTCACATGAGCTATATGTTGGAATTGGTTTGCCTTATCACAACAGCCGAGAAAACTTCGCTCAGAAGAAATACTTGAACCGCAAACGAAGCATCAAACGTGATTTCCACAAAGGTTACAAGCACCGTCGTTGGTACAACAGATAGGTATCCTCGAATAGTTCATTATTCTTCCTGAAAACTTCTTTCTTAACAGAAAGGAACAGCGTATATTTGTACCTTAAAATTTACAGTAATTCGCTATGAATAATTTCTCAAGAAGACACATTGGTCCTAACGAAGCTGAGAGCGCAGAAATGCTTTCTAAAATTGGTGTTTCATCCATCAATGAACTCGTTGACAAAACAATTCCTGCTCATATTCGCTTAAATCGTGAATTAACCATCTCAGACGCGATGAGTGAACAGGAGTATTTAAACCATGTAAATGAATTAGGCGACAAAAATAAGTTGTTCAAATCATTCATCGGACTTGGATACTACGAAACAATAGTTCCATCTGTAATTCTACGTAACGTACTTGAAAATCCGGGTTGGTATACAGCATATACGCCATATCAAGCGGAAATTTCTCAAGGTCGATTAGAAGCTTTGTTGAATTTTCAAACAATGATTCTTGACCTAACGGGAATGGAAATTGCCAACGCATCACTTCTTGATGAAGGAACTGCAGCTGCTGAAGCGATGTTGATGTTTTTCAACTCACGTTCACGTGCTCAAGTTAAAGCAGGTATCTCGAAGTTCTTTATTTCAAAACATGCTTTCCCACAAACAATTGATGTTGTTAAAGGAAAAGCTGAGAACCTTGGAATTGAATTGATAGTTGGAGAACCAAAAGAATTTGAAGGTGACGAATCATTTTTCGGAGCACTCATTCAATATCCAGATGTAAACGGTCAAGTAAAAAACATCGACCTTATTATAAAACGTCTTTCGGAAAAAGGAGTTCCTGTTGCCGTTGGCGCAGATGTACTTTCTCTTATTCTGTTGGCTTCCCCAGGATCATTAGGTGCTGATATTGTTTTCGGTTCAACACAACGTTTTGGTGTCCCAATGGGATATGGTGGACCTCACGCTGCGTATTTTGCAGCTAAAGAAAGCTACAAACGAAACATGCCTGGTCGTATTATCGGTGTATCGAAAGATGCGGATGAAAATACAGCTCTTCGAATGGCATTGCAAACACGTGAACAACACATCAAACGTGGTAAAGCAACATCAAATATCTGTACAGCACAAGCATTATTAGCCGTTATGGCAAGTATGTATGCTGTTTATCATGGACCTGACGGGATGAAGTTCATCGCGAAGCATGTTCACTCTTTGGCTTCAAAAACAGCAAAAGGATTAGCTGATATGGGAGTTGAAATTGGTTCAGATAATTTCTTTGATACTATCTGGGTTAAAAATGTTCCATGTTCAGCAATTCAATCTGCGGCAGAAGAGCATGAAATGAATTTTCATTACATCAACGACTCAGAATTAACGATCAGTTTCGGTGAACCACACACCAACAAGGAAGTTCAAGCAATTATATCAATTTTTGCTAACGTTCTTGGAAAAGAAACTCCAGAAATTACTCCAGAATCAACATTCACCTTGAAAAGTGATTACTTGAGAACTGATTCGATTTTATCACATAAAACATTCAATAGTCATCATTCTGAATCAAAAATGATGCGCTACTTGAAGCGATTAGAGAATAAAGATCTTTCGCTTGTTCATAGCATGATTCCACTCGGGTCGTGTACAATGAAATTGAATGCTGCATCAGAATTAATGCCGATCACCAACCCTCGATTCGCTGGAATGCATCCTTTTGCTCCAGTTAATCAAGCTGAAGGTTACCACGAAATGTTCCGTGAATTGGAAAAAGATTTGTGTGAATCCACTGGATTTGCTGCAATGTCACTTCAACCGAACTCAGGAGCTCAAGGAGAATATGCTGGACTAATGGTTATCAAAGCATACCATGAATCTCGTGGAGATCACCAACGAAAAGTAATCATTATCCCTTCATCAGCGCACGGAACAAACCCTGCTTCTGCTGTAATGTCTGGATACGACGTTGTGATAATAAGCTGTGATGATAATGGAAACATTAACATCGAAGAATTACGTGAGAAAGCAACTGAGTTGAAAGACTCTTTGGCTGGATTGATGGTAACTTACCCATCAACACATGGAGTTTACGAAGAAGGAATTAAAGAAATCACTTCGATTATTCATGATAACGGTGGACAAGTCTACATGGATGGTGCCAACATGAATGCTCAAGTAGGGTTGACAAATCCTGGAAATATTGGAGCTGACGTTTGTCACTTGAATTTACATAAAACATTCGCAATTCCTCACGGAGGTGGAGGACCAGGAATGGGGCCAATTGGTGTAGCAGCACATCTTGCTCCTTTCCTACCAGGATCACCATTAATTCCATCAGGAGGAGAAAAAGCAATTCGCGCCGTTTCTTCTGCGCCTTATGGAAGTGCACTTATCCTATTGATCTCATACGCATACATCAAAATGCTTGGAGCCAAAGGCTTGAGAGAATCAACGGAGATGGCAATTTTGAATGCAAATTACATTGCAGCTCAATTGAAAGGACATTACGATGTACTTTATTCTGGTAAAAATGGAACTGTAGCCCACGAAATGATCATCGACTGTCGTGATTTCAAACGAACAGCTGATGTTGAAGTAGCCGATATCGCGAAACGATTAATCGATTACGGATTCCACGCACCAACCGTTTCATTCCCGGTTGCTGGAACCTTGATGATTGAGCCAACGGAAAGCGAAGACAAAGAAGAATTGGATCGTTTCATTGAAGCCATGGTTTCAATCCGTGCTGAGATCAAGGAAATTGAAAATGGACACGCTGACAAAGTAAATAACTTGTTGAAAAATGCACCGCACACAGCTGACTGCATCATCAACCAAAATTGGAACTACCCATATTCACCACAAGAAGCGGCCTTCCCTGTTTCTTATTTGAAAGAGTGGAAATACTGGGTTCCTGTTCGACGTGTAGACAATGCATTTGGGGATCGTAATTTGATTTGCTCTTGCCCAAGTATTGAAAGCTACATGGAAAAATAAACATCCAATAGTAACTCATTTTAAACCCTAATTCCTTTCGAGGAGTTAGGGTTTCTTTTTTCCAAGAAGTATTATTTCGTAACTTTCCTTTATGAAATTTATTTACACCTTTCTTCTTCTCTTTCTTGGATTCAATTCAAGCGCACAATCCTTTCATTTCGATGATACTGTTACTTCTTTAGTGAAAACAACAGATGAATCTCCTGCGCATTGGTATTTGGAAGTGTTAAATGATGTTTTCCTTGATACCACCTTACGATGGAAGGCGTCTTTTGGTCCAAATCTTCCACCTCAGTGGGTGATCACATTTGACGATCAAAACAATTTCTACAATCCAGTCAACGATGGGGACAGTGCAGATTTCACGTTGTATGCTTCACCTGCATTTCCGCAAAAATTAATCATCGGAGCAACATTGAATAATACCGCTGCAACTGCGTCTGTATATTTTGACATTTACGATCCTGCCGATCCAAGTTTCGTTCAAACAATTGAATACCGTTTTATTATTTCAATGGGAAGTGGAACTCTGAATAATGAAGAAATTACTTCTCCTGAAAATTGGTTTACTCAAAGCGGGCGAACATTTGTTTTTCCTGAGGAATTTGTTTCAAATGAAATCATTCTCTACGATGTTTCTGGCAGTCGCATTTACGATGCAACAATTGAAGCAAACACGCTCGTTCTTCCATCCAATATTGAAACTGGTGTTTTCTTTATCACAATGCGCTCCGCAAACACCTTTTATTCAACTCGTGTGGTTCTAAACTAACCAGTCAACCCAAATTACTCGACAGTTTCAAGACTTTCACTATATTTAAGTAAAGTTCGATTTAATGAAACACTTGCTTATTTTCTCCTGTTTTCTGATCTGTAGTATTTCTTATTCTCAAGATTTACGTTCACTTAAAGAGATGAAACCAGCAGCAGATTTTGAAAATATCCACGTCGAGAAAATTTCAGAGGATTCACTTCAAAGTTCATTTGTTATTTGGATAAAATCGGGGGTTCCTGAGCATTTCCATGCCGAGCATTCAGAAAACATTTACGTCATTTCTGGAAAAGCAACCATGACCTTAGCTGATTCGACTTTTATAATTCGAGCGGGAGATCATTTGACGATTCCAAAAGGAACACCACATTCAGTAAGCAAAGTTTTCGGACGAAACCCCTTACAGGTTCTCTCGATTCAATCACCAAAATTCGATGGCTCAGATCGTATATTTATAGAAACAATTCAACCATAAGTTATGATTCTTACAACTACAGACACCATTCCGAATAAAGAAATCACAGAAGTTTTAGGCATTTCACGAGGAAGTACCGTTCGTGCTCGAAACGTGGGTCGAGATATTTTAGCTAGCTTCAAAAACATCATTGGAGGAGAAATAGTCGAGTACACACAACTTCAGGCACAATCGCGTGAGCAAGCAATTGAAAGAATGACAGCGGATGCAGAGAGCCTAGGTGCAGATGCGATTGTCAACGTTCGTTTTGCCACGAGTGTAATCATGCAGGGCGCATCTGAGATTTTGGCATATGGAACAGCTGTGAAACTTTCATAAAATGGAAGCTTTTCTAATTTCTCTTAGTATGAACCTGTTCCCAATCTGCGCGTTATTCATATCGGCTGTAATCATTATTTACTTAATTGTACAGCGAACGAAAGAGAAGAAAAAGGAAACATTCGAAGATCGAGACAATTGATTTACAACCCATTTCGCCTACTTTTTAATGTCGTTAAGGTATTCGCAACTTGCTGAAAATGGCGTTCATTGTGGCAAAGAATAAACTCACAAGCTTCACTCGCGTTGAATTTAATCAATGGTCCTATCGCTGAATTAAATCGAATTGAGCGTACATCTTTTTTTCGTGTATCTTCCACCCATTCCATTAACTGAGTCAGAGAACTGTTCATCTCGTCAAGGATTTCGTTTACATCTTTTTGAGTTAAAGCCTCCAAATTTAGCATTGGTTTAAATTGCTTCGAGGTTTTCATTTTAAATCGAATTTTTCCTTCTACTGGTGGAAAACGTTTGATTAAAAACGATGGAACGGCACTAGCGGATAAGACTTCGAAATCCTCATTACTTATTTTTAGATTTGACAATGCCTGATCAATCTTTGTCGAATAAGCTGAATGTCCGACGAACATGTGTTTGACAACTTCGGCACAGCACCAAGACTTCTCACGCGGACGTTTAATCAACAATTGAAAATTGACTTCACGGATTTCATTGAGTTGGTTTTGTAATAGATTGATTCGTTGAATTTGATGTGCTGGTTTGATCTTAACTCTCATAGTTTTGCTTTTAGCTATTTCGCAATATTGCGAAATAGATATACTCCAAAGATCAAGGTATTTTATCCTACCAAAATTGATCTAGATCAAGATTTTCCCTTTCGGAGTCGGCTAAATGTTTCTGGTGTCATGTTTAAGTAAGATGCCAAGTACTTTTGCGGGATTGTTCGAAGAAGGTCTGGGCATCGATCCATGAAGACTTCATATCTTTCCCTCACTGACAAAGTTGTCAACTCAATTTCACGTTGAACACGGCCGAGCAATAAACCCTGATGTGCTAATCGACCCCAGCGCTCAAACTCTGGGTAAATCACAAAAAGCCTATCGTATTGTTTCTTAGTCATTCGGAGAAGTCGCGATGGAGTAAGTGCTTCCAGAAAATAATGCGAAGGTTTCTCCAATAAGAATGAATCATACACTCCCGAAAAACTTCCATCAAAACTAAATCCGATCACTTGTTTGTCGCCGTCCTTTGTTAGAATGTAAATCGCTTGAACACCAGAAATTACTACGTAAAAATTGCGCTCAACCTTTCCCGAACTCGTGATAAATTCAGAGCGATCAAATTCGACCTCATCCCACATTTTAAAAAATTCAGGATGTTTATCGACGGTTAAGTTGATGTTTCGAAATGCATTAATCAGTAATTGTTCGTGCTCCATACGTTCACAAAATACGGTGCATTTTAGCATTTTCAAAGATTACTTTACCCGATTATATGTGGTAATTTGTCCATCAACAATCTTAAAGAACTTACCACTTATTTCGAATGTTCTCCCTTCGCTCATTCCCGCGAGATCGGTAAGATCCTTTTCCATGGAATGAACTGAACCTTTCGTATATCTAGCCAATTGCAAATACTGGATATTTACTCCTGAAACTGTACCACATAAAACAACGCGAACGGGTTTCTTAATCTTCATAAGAAGTCTCATGTCCTTGATGGGAGCAAAATTATCTGCGATCAGCACGATCTCTTTTGCATCCGGATTTCGTTCAATCGCCTCCAAGATTGCTTCCAAGTCATTTTCTGGACCATCACCACCATACCCATTCTTGATTGTCTTCAGTGCTAAATCTCGGGTATCCTCATAATCGCCTCCTTTCGAATGATAAATTCCACCTGTGTTTCCGATGACCTTTTTAATATCAGGTGTGAAATTTCCATCATTGAAAAACGTGACATGTGAAACGCGTTTCTCCAATTCATTCAACTTGAACCACAAGATGAGTTGCACCACGAATGGCGACATACTGCCTGTTAGATCTGAGACAACCACCAAGTTTTCCCATTTATTGCGGTCAAGAACTTTGAGAACCGTGGAATCAGCCAATTTCTTTCGGATTTTTTTCGCTTGGGCAATGGATAAGGGTTTGATTTTTTCAGTAGATGTAGAATCTCTATTGACAGGCGAAGGCAAGACTTCTTGGATATAACCATAATCGATTGCAGATACATCTGACGATTGTTCTTTCCTATAATGAATAACCACTCCATGAAACATGACTTTCGCTTCAGCTTCATTTTTACAACGCATTTGTCGAATTAAGTTCCATTTAATGGAAGTATTGGAAACAGCATCTTTCCGGAGGCTTTGAACGACTTTAATCCGTCTTTTATTCAATTCAGTCATATCGAAACCTTTCGGGAAATTTGAAAACACAAGATCCACTTGAAACACATCTGCTTTCTTGAGTACCGCGCGATCTGAATTTGAAATCACCTCAGATTGCCCAAATTGCATGTTGATGACAACTGCATCATACAAGGTTGTGGTTAACTTGTAATGGAACTTTTTGACCTCGCGCTGTGCGAGAATATCATCAACGCTTCTCTCCGATTGGGAGAAAGCATTGGTCGTTATTAATAAACCTGAAAAGATTAAATAGAATATGATTCGCATAGGTCCAATTAGTTATGGTTCTATCCTATAATGTCAGAAAATCAAAAAAGTAATTCTCAAAAGCGATTTTTTATAAAAAAACCCACCTTATTAAGGCAGGTTTATCATTCAAATATTCTCAAGCGATTGTCGCGTTAGTGATTGCAGCAGAAAGCTCCTTCCGATAATTCTCGGAAGGACTTTTCGTGTAAAGCGCGCTCGAACGCCCATTAATATCTAGTTCTTTACTTTCCAATATGCAGCTACCTGACCAAACTGGAAGTGGATTGGATTGTGCGCTGGATCATTTTTCCATAAATAGAGGTTTGGATTCTTCTGGAACAACAGAATTGTATCCGATCCACCAAACATAAACTTACCGAACTCGTCTCCTTTCTCGACTTTCTTGCCTTTTAGCTTCGTGTACATATCAACACCCGAAACCTGTGCCATTCCAATTGGAACTGATGCAACAAGTCCTGCAGGCCCACCTGTATCCACGACAAAAACTCCTCTGGCCTGCTGGAATTCATATCCACCAACAGAACTATCTGGAGCATGGAATTCACCATCACCATCCAATTCAACATCCAAAAAGACCTTGCCCTGAACAGCTTTACATGCCTTTACGATTCCATCTACTGGTGAATGAAATCTGTGATAATCAAAAGGACTCAAGAAATAATGGACGAACGTTCCACCATTAAATGCTTTGGCTAATTCTTCATCTTGCAATAACTCAGCTACTGTATTTACGTTGTGCGTGTGCTTTAACTTCACGCTAGTCGGTTGTCCATTGACGCCCAGTACATTCCCATTATCATCAATTGGATATGCCATTTGATAGGTACAATCTGCTGAAGAAACGATCACATTGTTGTTTCCAGGTTCGGCAATTGGTCTCAAAGGTGAATGACCCTTTTTATTTGCTCCATTGAACTCACGGTAGAAAAACTCATTGAAGGTTTTCCATTTCTTTGCATTATCACTGTAGAGCGGAATATTGTACATCGAATCTGCTGCAAAGGAGGCCAATGCCCAGAGAGGAAGTGATTCTTTCGTATCAAGGAATTTCCCCCAATCGACGGCAAAGTCACGTAACCAATCTGCAAAAACGAATTCTCCATGTTTGTAATCCTGYAAAGTYGAATTTGTCAATGGYAACTTCTGATCTACTAAGAAATARAACTGGCACAACAGATCATATACCTTTTGATTATAGCCGTTTTTAGTGTCGTCACTGCTCCACGCATCAGGATACATAGGATCATCCATTTCGTTTGGAATCAAGATCAAGTACTGCTCTATATARYCCAAATATTCATCTGGTGTTGTTGGCCAACCYTCACCATGGAATACATTGTCGAGTGCGTTGTACAAGTCTGGGTGTAATTCCTTCGTGCCTCTGTTTTGTGCGATCAATAAAGACGTTTCAAGAGCAAGACAAAAATTCTTGTCCTCTTTAATCTGTTTTTTCAATTCTTTGTACGAATTCGTGGTTTTGGGCCACTTTGGAATGGATTTGCTCATAATAATGGTTGTTTAAACGTTCAATTAAAATGTGGTAATAGATTTAGTCAGTAAGCTCATCGAAAGTTACTATGTTCAATAGGAAATAAACCGCGTATAAATACCTGAAAAACGACTGAAAACAGCACAAAAAAAACCGCTTTACKCCGATAACTATCGGCGTAAAGCGGTTTTTAATATATCTAGTCTTCTCCTCTAATCCTTCTTCACGAACTCTTTAAAGTCTTCCATTTTTGGATACGTGATTTCCAGTTTATCTATCTGAGATTGATATTTTTTCAATTCTCCAGATCGGATTTTACTCATTCGATCACGTGCAGTTTGCATGCGTTCTTTGATCAATTCTACGCCCTCCAATTGAGATGCAGTTGGCGGTCCAAAATTCCCACCGATTGTACTGTAAATGTCACCTAAATCTTCACGCAATTGGTTCTCAGCACGACCAACATAATTATCTCCTGTCGTGATTACCAAATCAGCACGCAGTGTTTCCATTGAGGCAACTAATTTCTCTCCGGATTTCGTCAACTTCGTTTGCTTGTTCATTTGTACTTGCGCATGTTTGGTCCACTTATCCAATTCATACACGATGTACGCCAATTCTTCATTGATGTCAAACAATTCCTTCGTTGTTGCTTCCTGGCGTTTTCTTTCTGCAAGTGTGAAAACGGATTTTTTAGGATACTCTACATTAATCGTTGTTTGGAAGGATTTTTTTCCTTTTTCAATAAGGATTGTATACGTTCCTGCAGGCACACGCGAAGCAAACATTCCTCCTCGGGAGAACGTTTTTCCACTTGCTGTCTTTGGAGCAGAACCATTGAAGTTCCAGTACACCAAATTCAATCCCTTTTTCTTTCTAGGAGAAAGTGACGCAACATAGTTCCCATCTTTGTCCAAGACTTTCATTCTCATTTTACCGAAGGTGTGACGTTTCGCCATGTAATAAGCAATGCGCGCTCCAGTTGAAGGATTTCTTCCAACAAATTGCGTTTCTCCACTCGTTCCACCAAACGTACTTTCCTCATTCATGTAGAACGTCGGCATGTCCATAAAGTGAATTTCCTTTGCAATCACCTCGTTAGTCATTTGTCGCAATGGAGAAATATCATCAAGGATAATAATTCCACGACCGTGTGTACCGAGTACTAAATCATTTGTTCTTGGCTGCATTTCAATGTAATGAACTGCTGTTGCAGGCATGTTGTTTTCGAATTTCATCCAGTTCGAACCACCATCAATTGACACATACAATCCAAATTCAGTTCCTAAGAAAAGAAGGTTTGGATTTATATAATCTTCTTGGAATGATCGTGCAAAACCGTATACATTTTCATCAGCAAGTGAGGTCCATGTTTTTCCGAAATCAGTCGTTTTGTAGCAATATGTATTTCCGTCATTTTTTGTGTGACCATCAAAGACAGCATACGCTGTTCCTTTATCAAAAACACTTGCTTCAATGTGGTAACACCATGTATTCGCTGGCAACTTCGCCGTCAACAATCCTTCAGTGACGTTTGACCATGTTTTTCCGCCGTTTTGTGAAACTTGAACATTTCCATCATCCGTTCCTACCCAAATCACATTTTGATCCAATGAAGATTCAGCAATAGTGAAAATCGTACAGTGGTTTTCGGCTCCTGAATTATCTTTTGACAATCCACCAGATTCTGCCTGATTCTGCTTAGCAGGATCATTCGTTGTGAGGTCGGGAGAAATCTTCGTCCATGTATCGCCTTTATCGTTTGATAGATGCACAAACTGACTTCCGACATACAATCGATCAGGTGCATTTAAACTCGTCGTAAGAGGAGCATTCCAGTTGAAACGTAATTTTGGTTCTCCCTTCACAGGAAAAGGTGTAATTACTTTCGTTTGTCTGATTTCGTCATCATAGCGCCAAATAGTTTCAGCACCTTGCATTTCAGAATACATGATGTGTGGTTTTGTTGGGTGTGGATAGACACGGAATCCATCTCCAACTCCAATCACTTCCCAATCACGTGCTTCTACTCCACCTGGACTTTTTGACGGTCCAAACCAGCTTCCATTATCCTGTAATCCACCATAGATATTGTATGGTTCTTGATTATCAACTGAAATGTGGTAGAATTGACTAATTGGAAGGTTCTGGATCATTTCCATTGTCTCGCCACTGTTCAATGAACGGTAAAGTCCACCATCAGTTGCAGAAAAAAGTTTATCAGGATCTGTAATATCAAACCATATATCGTGGATATCTGGGTGCATTGATCCTAAACTTTTGAAGGTATTCCCTCCATCACGACTTATCGACCCAAACAATCCCGCTTTCGCTACCATGTCTGGATTTGTAGGGTGAACAACTACGCGCGAGAAGTAAAATGGTCGCACTGTTAATCCGAAATCAGAATTCGTATGTTTCCATGAAGCACCACCATTCTCAGATCGGTACATTCCACTTTTAGAAGCATCTTCCGATTCTATTGCTGCGTACAAAATATTGGTTGCTGAAGGAGCAATTGCTATTGCCATCCGACCCAATTGACCTTCTGGAAATCCATTGTGAATTTTGTCCCACGATTTTCCACCATCAGTAGACTTATAAAGTGCGCTTTGATTTCCTCCAGAGCTGAATGACCATCCCGTTCGTCTGTGCTCCCAAAAAGCAGCATACATAATGTCTGGGTTATTCGGGTCCATTACCAACTCTGAACAGCCTGTTGTTTGATCTACGTAGAAAATTTTCTCCCATGTTGATCCGCCGTCGGTTGTTTTGTAAATCCCACGATCTTCGCTATCTCCATAAAGTGCACCGAGTACACCAACAAAGATGACATCGCTGTTTTCAGGGTGAATTTGAATTGAACTAATGCGCTCTGATTTCTCCAAGCCCATTTTCTTCCAGTTATTTCCTCCATCTTTCGAATGATAGATTCCATCACCTACAGACGTACTGTTTCGTACCCAAATTTCACCTGTTCCTACCCAAACACTCTTGTCTGGATTCTGCGGATCGATTGCTATTGCTCCAATTGATTGACAATTGTCATCAAAAATAGGGCTAAATAACACTCCACCATCTTGTGATTTCCAGACACCACCACCAGCAGTTCCGATATAGATCACTTTGTTATTGGTTGGGTGACCTTGAATATCACTTACACGACCACTCATTAGAGCTGGTCCAATGTGACGTGCTCTCAAACCTCCAAAAAGGTCATCGCCTTTGAGTTCGGAAACTGTTTGGCACATTGCAGCGCCAGCCAGCATCAAAAACCCGGCTGCTAAAACTTGTTTTAACATGATTCAATAATTAGGTTGGTATTCTTACTCCTCTGTTGGGAAACTGAAGAATCCTTCTTCAACAACTGGGTTTAATATAATCTCGTCAAATTCAATTAATTGTCCATCAGAATCCTCTGATTTGAATGTCATTGAAAATGGGAAATACAATCCATCTACTTCTTGGTAGTCGCTGTATAATGTAATCATCATTTCTCCTTTTCCAGGACCAGAATGCATTTCAGATTCCGTTTTCAATGGTACAAAAGTCTCTTGATCGAAATAGAAGTATTCTACATTTTCTACTTCTTCACCGTCAACAAGTACTGGCTTTTTTGTCACTTTCAATTTGTAGCAATCGACACCGTCAACAACGTCATCTTCCAGGAGTTCAACTGAATACCCTTTGTCAGCGTAATCTAATAAAGGACTTGGATATTCACCAATTGATCTTAATTTATTCTCTGACTCTTCCGCTTCCGCTTTCTCTGCTGATTGCGTCATGAAGTTTGTGCTCCAAGCAACAGTTCCGTCGAATGCATCTTGAGACATTGACATTCCCATTATGTCCATCTTAGTAATTTGCTTTCCATCGGCCATCACATATATCTCTAATGGAATTGACATTCCTTGAGCGTCTACTTCTGCTACCATTTTTTGACCTTTCAAATCACGGAATGCTTCTTCTCCTCCGATAGTTTCAAAATAGTTCTTGATGATTTCGTCTGCGGAAACTTGTGCAAAACTGGGGATTGCGATCATCATTGTGATCAATGCTGCAAATACTTTCATAATAGTGTCATTTTTTATCTGAACTTAAATGTACGCAGGATGGTCTAGGGAAAGAGCGAAAAAAGTATAAGCGGTTCAATGGAGGTGATTTAATGCCAAATTTAAAGGATCGAAAAAAACTAAGCTTACCTTAAGATAAAAGTAAGCTTAGGATTTCCCTTTGTACTCTTCTTTGGAGAGTTGTAATTTAAAATGTGTGATTATCAGCAAGTTTTAGAACTTCACCCTATAGATTAAATTGGGAACTAGAGACAATTGCACATTTTGTTCAATGCTATCAGTTCGAGGGTTGTAATATTCTGAAACCATCGCTTTGTTGTTCGTCAAGTTTTGAATGTCAATTTTTATCGAATGACTTGTTCTTTTCATATCAACACGATACGTTAAGCCTAAGTTTAAAAAGAACACATCTTCTCCTTTTACACCATAAGGCTTGTCCCAATCTCTGACTGTATATCCATTTGTTTGTGACGCAAGCAAATCAATTGGTGTGTAACGATTTCCTCCTAAAAGTGAGACCTTCGTATTCACACCAAACGTCTTATTGTTCTTTTTTCCAAACTTAAACTCCTTCCCAAGCAATATATTAGAAGCATAATTTGCATCAAATCGAGAATCGCGTTCAACTCCATCCAGCGCTGTATATTTTGATTTATAGATTGATCCTGTTATGAGAAAATAGAAGTTGTTACTAAAGAATCGCTCCACAGTAAGTTCTGCTCCGTAATTCCTCCCTGTACCTTCATTAACCATTTCGATTCCTGGTATACCTGATGATGAATTTATTATCGAAAACCAACCGCTTGAATCATTATGCACTGGTATGTTGTATAAGTACTGATAATAGACCTCCCCTTTAAGGTGTAAATGCTCATTGAACTGAAAACCATACCCTGCAACAAAGTGATTACTCTTGGACAATTCCATATTACGGTTCGGTGTCAAATACGTTCCATCTTGTTGAAGTTCATTGTATAAATATGTTGAAATACTTTCCACTTTGCTATGCATTCCATATCCAAGTGAGAAGCTATGACGAACTGAAGGCTTCCATTTCATTCCAAATCGTGGCTCCACAGCACTATTGTTATTTAGTAAGAAGTTGGTATAATGAATTCCAGAAACAAAGGTTAAGTCATTGTTTACTCTGTACTTCCAACTAACAAAAGATTGTACCATGCCCGCAGATCCTGAAGCGTCCATGATTCGTTCTAAAGTTCCATCTTCACTCTCATCTGCTAATTCATAGAACTCGTATACTGAATGTGTGTATGTCACGCCAGCTTGGAAAATATTTTTTTGGTTGAGTTTGTAATTGACGATAGACTGCCCCTTAAATTTATGGTCATTAAACGAATCACTGAAGGAATTGTACAAAGCACTGCTGTCTGATTTCTGTTCTTCTACATCCTCAAAATTCCCAAATGTCGAYGCCGATAAATAACTCTTAACATACACTTTCGGATTAATCACGTACAAGTGCTTCAAACCAAGTACKCCCATTCGAGATCCAACATCATACCGCGCGAAGACTTCTCCAGTTTCATCGTCTTGGTCTGTCTGTAGAATATGACTTACTCCTCCCAGTCCAATAAAGGAAAACCTTCCCGCATTTTTCGTAGGCAAATTCAATTTGAAGGATGCATCCTGATAGACAGGAATCCCATCGAAGTCAAGTACTCCTAATTTATCAAGAATTGAAATTGTTGAATACCTGTAATTGACCAAATACGATCCTCTATATCCTTTTTTGAAAGGACCTTCGAGTGTTCCATCTAACCCGAGTAAACCTGCGGAAACTGTATATTCTCGCTTGTTGTTATTCCCCTGTCTAAAACGAACATCAAATACACCCGAAAGTGCATTCCCATATTCAGGTGCGAACGCCCCCGAAAAGAAATCAGAATTTGCCAGCATCGATCCATTCAATGCATTTACCGGACCACCTGTTGAACCTTCTCCTGAGAAATGATTTGGATTAGGTATGTCAATTCCATCCAAGCGCCAAAGGATCCCTCGAGGCGAATTCCCCCTTACAACGATATCATTATCCCCTTCTGCATTGCCAGTCACTCCAGCAAAACCTGAAACCATTCGTGCAGGATCATTGAGAGAACCCGCATATCGGTTCGTTTCTTCTACCGTAAATGTTTTGGCACTTACCATGGCCATTTTATTTATTGATTCTGATTTGTCCTTTGTTGCCTTAACCTCAACGCCCGCCATTTCTTGAATCTCTTCGAGCATTTCCAAGTTTAGAATTTTCTCCTTGCCGGATTCAAGCAAAACAGATGGAAGGTTAATTTCCTGGTAGCCAATTGACGTAATCTTTATATGAACACGCCCTACAGCGACATTATGAATAGTAAAATCACCATTCTCGTCTGCAATCGCTCCTTGAATTGGAGATGTTCCTACTACGATGACTTTGGCCCCAAACATAGCCAGTTTGGAGTCGGTATCGGTGAGTGTTCCTCGAATTGTTTGTGTTAAATCTTGGGCGTATGTTCCTCCAAGAAATAGAACAAAGAATAATAGGATTAGATTTTTAGTGGTTGTCATCTGCTTAAGTTTCTGAATCATATACTTAAGACAAATGAATTGAAGTATTCCCCTATGCTGATTGAAAAAATAGTTGAATTATTGTCGTTGGAACAACTATTCAGACACAATCTTTACAAACTCCGGTAAGGACACAATTCACCGTTTCAACTTTGTAACTACTAGGAAGGGAGAAGTTTACAGGAACAGGCAAGCACTCGATCGTCTCACAACTCTTACAGCGAAAATGAAAATGATGTAATGGCTTCTGATTATCGTCACATTTCATGCACAAGGCAAAATATTGTTTGCCATTATCAGCAACAATCCTGTGTAAAACACCATCCTCACAATACCTGTTCAGTACGCGATAAATCGTTGCTCTATTGATATCAACACCGATTTCATTTTCAATAGCTCCTTGACTCATCGCTTTGCCAGTTTGATTCAAAACAGAGAGCACAGCTTCTTTTGTAACTGTATTTCTTCTTTTCATAGAGCGATAAATAAATTATTGCGACTTAATTGCAATAATACAAATTATTAATACATTTGCAACAATCAGCTATTGCGACAAGATTGCATTTAAAGATGTAATAAAACAAAATAGTACGGCTGCATTAGCGTCTAGTCGATTAATAATGTTTACTAAAAAAACTGATATGAACACAACTGTAAATTTTGATGTGATAATTATAGGCGGAAGCTATTCGGGTCTATCTGCTGCAATGACACTTGGTCGTTCACTTCGAAAAGTCTTAATTATTGATAGTGGGTCACCCTGTAACAGTCAAACGCCACGCTCCCATAATTTCCTCACTCAGGACGGTTTGCAACCAAGTGAAATCTCTCAGAAAGCAAAATCTCAGGTGCTGGCGTACAAAACCGTCCAGTTCTTAGAAGATTTAGCAATCAGCGGTAGAAGAAACGACGAACAATTTGAAATCAAAACGAAATCAAACAAAGAGTTTACAGCCAAAAAAATCATTTTCGCTACAGGCGTTAAAGATCTTCTTCCTGAAATCAAAGGATTCTCAGATTGTTGGGGGATTTCGGTTGTGCATTGCCCGTACTGTCACGGTTACGAAATCAGGCACAAGAAAACGGGAATTATTTCCAATGGAGAGCATGCACTCCATCTATCTCCCATGATTAAGAATCTTACAAGCGATCTTACAATATTAACTTCAGGTAAAGCTGAATTCAATCCTGAACAAACTCAAAAGTTCAAAGAAAACAATATCAGAATAATTGAAAAGGAAATTTCAGAAATAGAACATAACAATGGTCAAATCAAACATGTGATCTTCACGGATAACACAAAGGAAAGTTTCGAAGCAACCTATGCTGATATTCCATTCAAACAACACTCTGACATTCCTGAGTTACTCGGTTGTGAATTGACAGAACAAGGATACATTCAAGTAAATATGATGGGTAAAACAACGGTGGAGGGTGCATTTGCCTGTGGAGACAATTCCACAAGAATGCGTTCTGTRGCAAACTCTGTGGCATCAGGAAACATGGTTGGTTCTGTWATAAATATGGAATTATCCAATGAACAATTYTAACCCAAATAGAAAACCCATGGTAGAAGTTTATATTACAGACATAAATCAACAATTGCTCCTAAACAAAATAGCAAATAGCCTTAAGCAGGARTTTACTGAATTAAAGATAAACTTTGATTTAAATGAAACCGGTTTATCATTTCCTCGTGGTCATACTGTATTGAGAGTAGAAGGAAAACAAATTGATAATGATGAAATTAAATTGTCAATTAATCGATTCGGGTTCAAATGTGAAATTATGGCTGATAATCTTGGTCAATAATAGTTTAAAACGCCAATCAATTATAACTGGTTCCTGTTATTAGAATCAAAAAATCCCGTTCCGATAGTAATCGGAACGGGATCTATATTTTGTGTCAATCGAATCTTAAAGTCCGAAAGCAGCTTTTACTTTATCTACGTAATCTAATTTCTCCCAAGTAAACAATTCAACTTCGTGCGTTACTGTTTCTCCATTTGGAGATGTAAACGTTTTCACAACTGTTTTTGGTGTTCTTCCCATGTGACCGTAAGCCGCAGTTTCAGAATAAATCGGTGATCTTAACTTCAATCGTCTTTCAATAAAGTAAGGACGCATGTCAAAGATTTCAGAAAGTTTCTTTGCGATATCACCATCCGTCATGTCGATTTTAGATGTACCGTAGGTATCAACGTACATTCCACATGGCTCAGCAACACCAATTGCGTAAGAAACTTGTACCAAGATCTCATCACAGATTCCTGCAGCAACCATATTCTTGGCAGCGTGACGTGTAGCATAAGCTCCTGAACGGTCAACTTTCGAAGGATCTTTCCCAGAGAATGCACCACCACCGTGAGCACCTTTCCCTCCATAAGTATCAACAATGATCTTACGACCAGTTAATCCTGAATCTCCGTGAGGACCTCCAATAACAAAGATTCCTGTTGGGTTAATATGGTATTTAATGTTATCGTCAAACAAAGCCTGAAGATTTGCAGGCAATTTCGCTTTTACGCGAGAGATAACGATTTCAATAATGTCTTTCTTTATTTTCGCTAACATTTCAGCTTCTGGAGCGAAGTCATCGTGTTGCGTTGAAACAACAATTGTGTCAATTCGCTGAGGCACGTTGTCATCAGAGTATTCGATTGTCACTTGTGATTTTGCATCTGGACGCAAATAAGCGATTAATTCTGGCTGATTCTTACGAATCTCAGCCATCTCGATCAAAATATTGTGCGCCAAATCCAATGCCAATGGCATGTAATTTTCGGTTTCTGTCGTTGCATAACCGAACATCATTCCTTGGTCACCTGCTCCTTGTTCTTCAGGATTCGCGCGTTCAACTCCCTGATTAATATCAGCAGATTGTTCGTGAATTGCAGATAAGATCCCACAAGAATTCGCATCAAACATGTATTCTGACTTCGTATAACCAATTCTACGAATCGTTTCACGTGCGATTGATTGAACGTCTAAGTACGTACTTGTTTTCACTTCTCCAGCGAGAACAACTTGACCTGTCGTTACTAATGTTTCACATGCAACTTTCGAAGTTGGATCGAAGGCTAAAAAGTTATCAATTAATGCGTCCGAAATTTGATCGGCAACCTTATCCGGATGTCCTTCTGAAACTGACTCAGATGTAAACAAGTATGACATAGAAAATTCTTTATTTGTAATATGCGCGAAATTAATAAATAAATGTTGTTTTTGGATCGCTGCGCGCATATTTTAGACTCGCTGTGCTTTTAGATTGTCAGATCGCTATGCTTTTTGATGCGCTGCGCTGTTAGATTAAGTTGGGAGGAGGTTTAGTTTAGACTCGCTGCGCTCTTGGATTGTCAGATCGCTATGCTTTTGGATACGCTGCGCTGTTAGATTAAGTTGGGAGGAGGTTTAGTTTAGACTCGCTACGCTCTTGGATTGTCAGATCGCTATGCTTTTGGATACGCTGCGCTGTTAGATTAAGTTGGGAGGAGGTTTAGTTTAGACTCGCTACGCTCTT
>NVXP01000173.1 GCA_002733985.1 Fluviicola sp.
TACCATTGTTCGACGGAGACAAAATGGTAACGAAAATCACCCTCAAAGACGGCCTGCCAACCTTGTTGTTTGAGTTGCGGCAGGGCCGTTAAAAAGAACTGTTTCCATTCGTTTTTTGATTCAAAGGTTAAATCACCTTTACCACTGTTGAGTAAGTCGGATGAGTCGTCGGTGTTAAGTGGGATAATGCTGGGTGCGATATCAAATAAGGTATCCATTAATTGTTTTTCGGTTACTTTATTGCGGTCTAATTGATATACCACACCCTGGTGAAATTGGCGCTGCTCGGTTTGGGTATTGCCTTGAAAAAAAGTCGCATCTTCTCGTGGACCAGCGTAAACAAACTGGGGCAGTACGCTGTCATGAATAGTGGGTTTTCGGTAACTGTGGTGTGATACCGAGTGCGCGCGTTTGGAAGAAAACAGTAGTTGCGGGATAATACTCGTGCATTGGAAATTTTCAATAGGGTAGATTGACGGGCTCGGTAGATGCCAGTCGTCCAGCAGTTGCTGTTGTTGCTGGATAAATTGTTGGCATTGTTCCGGTTCCACTTTACGACCTTGCGCTATCCAGGCTAATGCATCGTTATTTAGCGCTGATGCCAGTGCCCCTATCGTGTTGCTATCCCGTGCGATATAAAATGGCTCCGAGGCAGGCAATATATGGAGTTTATTGTTGCTATGACAAAGGCGTAATGTCTGAATGCCACTACGTGAAGTCTTCCACTCAGCGTTGCAGGGTTCCGTCTGACCCCATTGTATCGGTTGGCTATCGGCTGCCTGCCAGGCAGTGTCCGCAAAATAACAACGTTGAGTTTTGATGATGGTTTCTAGTAACGTTAGGTTTTGCTGCGTGGGTAACGTGCGTTTTGATTGATTCTCCCAGTGCGACTCGGCATCTAGCAAGGCTTTGAATATCTTAGGGTCAACCATACGCAGGAATCGAGGAGGGCGACTCAAAGACCGCAGCTGGATATGATACGGCTGATTGGTTCGGTATTCTCCAGAAGGCTGTTTCTCGGAGATAACAAGTTCCACAGTGATGGGCGCCTTGGGGCTTAGCTTGTTGATCGATAGTAGGTAAATGAGCTGTTGATAAGCCGACTCAGCGACCTTGGTGACCTGCTGCCCTGCTTGGCGAGAGCGGATTTTGCTCATAAAACCGCTGTTACCCCGGATTGATTGACGTTGACGCTGTTCATCTTCCAGGGTTAAGCGATGTAATAATACTGCTGCCACGTGCATGCAGCTCTCTTCTAGGTCACAGGAGCATTCGCTGGTAAATGGGTGTTTACGTTGCGGATGGATTGAAATAAACACCCGCTCACTACTCAAGGGGTCTTGGGCGCTGGGGTCGCTTACCTTGGCTGATAAGGTCGCGCCATTATCCTTTACCGAAAGGTCGGTAACGGCTTGTTGATCAACCAATTGCTGGCCTTTTTCCACCACATATTTGGGGAGTTGGGCGTTAATTTGATGTTGATCGTATAGCATGTCGTGTTAGCCTTGTGGATGTTGCCTTTTACCGAGCTGAACAGATAATCATACGACGGTATATTGGGTTTTTCTAGCGGATTTTTAAGTTATGAAAGAGAAGTGTTTGATGGGGGCTGTGAATAAGGTGATTTTAGTTGGTCATGTGGTCAATGCGCCTGATATTCGTTATATCTCTAAAACAGACGATCATTTGGCACAGCTAAGCCTAGAGACCGCGCCCGATACGGTTCACCAGTTGCTGTGCCGAGGTGCACAGGCGTTGTATTGCAAGGATTTGGTGAAACAAGGCACTCGTCTATATATTGAAGGTGAGCTTGAATATGTTGAGCAGCGGCCTGCTTCGGCAAAAGAGGGGCGATCGCAGAGTGCGCAGATACGTATTTTGTCGCTACAGCTTATTGATGGGGCAGAGCGCTTGGCTTATCCCGAGGATATTAAAAAAATTGATTTTCGTGGGAAGAAGTCCGATAGGTCGTAAGCCAGGTCTTAACCAAGGTACATAATTAGTAGTAAACGTATTTTCTGCGTGTTCATTGCACCATAGTTTGTCCACCCCTTCGTCATCGCGAGAAAAAATTTTAAGTTTGCCAGTTCTGTCGGTGGTTCAAAAGCTCTGTGCTTACACTTTAGTTTGAGAGCCTACCCCACGAAGTGTCTTGGGTATGAGGCGTAATTGTTAACCGACTTAAATCAATGCCAAATCACCAGACAGCTGTTTGGTTGAAAATTGAACGTAGTTTTGTGTAAGCGGCGCTATATTTACGGAAGGTAATCTCTGTTTTCCATAACTGCTTGATCTTAAAGGGGAAAAGCTCGATATTCCAGGCTGCAAAAATTGTTGGATATGTATATCGATATATACTTTTCCAAAGTAGGTTGGTGTGTGATGGTTCTAACGTGTTGATTTAGTAGCCAAAAAGAACGATAGTTGGTTTCTATTAAATTGGATATGCCGCATGCGCAAATGTCGACGCGGCGCTATATTAAGATGTTGAACTAAACCGCTGCGCGGTAGCTGCCGCATCCCTCCAAATCTCTGCCTATTGCAAGGGCCTTTCCTAAAGGGTCAAACTTATCTAGTGCCACTTTCGGCATTTCTAAGGAGATAAGTTATGACTATTCTTCGTGAAAAAATGATCGACATAATGACGGTCAAAAGCCTCTCACCAGCAACGCAACAAAGTTATCTTTATGCGATGACTTGCCTTGCAGCTTATTACCATTTATCACCGGATAAGCTTGATCAGGATGATCTGCAACGTTATCTAATTTATTTAGTAAAAGAAAAAAAGCTAGCTGCGAATAGCTGTCGATTACAACTACAAGGCATTCGTTTCTTCTATCGTAACGTGCTGAAACGACCGGCGATTGACCTAGCCGTTTTTGCACCAAAATTACCACTCAGAATTCCCGAATTATTAACTCAAAGTGAAGTGCTTCGGATTGTAAACGCGCCAGAAAACCTCAAACATCGAACGGAATTGAAATTGTGTTATAGCTGCGGTTTGCGGATTAGTGAATTAGTCAATCTTCGAGTTAATGGGATTGATGGCGAACGATGTCGTATAAAAGTGGAGCAAGGAAAGGGGGCGAAGGATCGATTTGTTCCGTTATCTGAAGAAATGCTTGATCAATTACGAGTGTACTGGCGTATGTTTAAACCTACGGATAAACTTTTTTGCGGTTATACCCCAGATCGTTCTGTAAGTCGGTCATCTGTGTCGAAACTGTTTATGCGCACAAAATTACAGGTTGGCATTAAGAAGCAAGGAGGAATTCACTCGTTACGTCATGCTTTTGCAACGCATCAATTGGAGGGCGGGCTACCCTTGCATTTGTTACAGCGCTGGTTAGGCCATAACAATATCCATACGACTATGCGATATATTCATTGGGTTCCCAATTACCAGAATGGGCAAAGGCATTTTGTGAACTTATTGAGTAGGGAAATTGACCATGAGCTCTCTTAGTATGGCAGAGGTACTGAGTCAGTTTGGGAATGCTTACGCTGATCAGTACCCCTATCGACCAGAGCAGCAGCAAGTCGTCACTTGCATCCGGCAATGTCGTACTCCTGCTTTAGGGTATACACAGATATATTGCAACGAATGCAAAAAGGAAACGATTCAATACCATTCTTGCCGTAACCGGCATTGTCCGAAATGTCAGCGACAAGCATCTCTAGAATGGCGAGAGAAGCGTCAACGTGATTTACTTCCAGTATCCTACTTTCACCTAGTATTTACTTTGCCGCATACTCTAAATGGTTGGGTGAGACTCCACCCCAGGGAACTTTATCGATCACTGTTTCATGCGGCTTGGAAAACACTGAAACAATTTGCCAAAAACCCAAAGGGATTGGACGGTGAGTTGGGGGCGACGGTGGTATTGCACACGTGGGGGCAGAAATTAGATCAACATGTTCATCTGCATGTGTTGGTACCAGCAGGAGCCTGGTCAAAAGAAAAGAAACAATGGCATCCTGCTAGATCAACTTATCTGTTCCCCGTTAAAGCACTGTCTCGAAAATTTAGAGGGGTTATGGTGAGTTCGCTACGCGAATCGTACCAACGAGGAGAGTTGTCATGCATAACGCGCAAGAATGAAGTCAACGAAATACTGAATATCGTCATGCAAGAAAAGTGGAATGTCTATACCAAGGCATGTCATGGTAAACCCGAGCGAGTGTTGGACTATCTATCGCGTTACACGTACCGCATAGCAATCAGTGAGTCGAGAATAATTGATGCAAATGGAGATGGTGTGCGTTTCCGTTGGAAGGACTATCGTGATGGAAAACAAAAGCTTCTTCGGCTATCTGGAGTGGAATTTATTCGACGATTCTTACAGCACGTATTGCCAAAAGGTTTTATGCGCATTCGTCACTATGGTTTTTTATCGAATCGTTATCGCCGAAGTAAGTTGGCAGATATCAATGAAGCGTTAAATGTTAGTCTAAAAAATGAAGGGCAAGGGAAGGTCACGATAGTGAAGGAGCCCTCTGATATGCTACCTGAAAGCCGGCAAATATGGTTTTGTTGTCATTGTCGTTCAAAAGATACTTATATCGTCCGTCAAGTTGATAGATTTAGGGAGTATCCGAGAATGAAGTAAAGGAAAGTCAATCACCGACAGCTAGGTGCATCTAAGCCTTAAAACACCGCAGAGAGAGGGCTCTGGGGAACCGTTTGGCACAAAATAGGCTTTTGCAATTAAACCGACTAAAGAAGTGATTGGATTAGATCGAAATAGACGGTAAAGTACAATGAATAGTCAGCTGGAATGACTTCAAATTTACAATGTGTCTTATTACAGGGATGTCTTACCTCATACAATCCCCCATAAAAAGACGAACGTTAAAGTTTATACCGGCGGTTCAGATCAACAGGCGTTTATACGTCATGCTGCGCTGTGCTCCGCACAACGTATAAACGCTAAGATGTTAAAAATATCTGGATAAATTTTCGGTTAAGGAAGCGCAGTACGATGAAATTTCTAGTAAATTTTAAAGGCGCAAAGCGATCCCTTAGGTGTGCGTTTGCTTTGTTCTTGGTTTTCCAGTTTTTATCAATTGAAGCTTGGTCAAAAGCCTGTGATGAGAATGAGTTGTTAAATTCTTATATTAGATATAGCCAATCTTTATTGAGTCTCAACTTTTCTAAAGAAAGCGTCTTAAAGACTCTGCGCCCTGGATACGAGTCAAATATTAAAGACGGTTACCTTGGCGTTCATTTAGTTCTTCTAAGAAAGAAGCAGGCTGAAATTTTGCGGCTATTGGAGTATTCTGCATGGTGTAGCAGCCCTACAGAAGGCGGAATGAAAATAAAAATATTCCATGTGGATAGCAGCTATGACCGTGCCTTATTTCAATTCAAAGATTATGGTAGTGGTTTGGTAGTTGAGGGCTCGTCTTTTACGGAGAGCAGCAAGGAATTTGATAAGGACGTGGTATATAAGAAGTTTAAGCTTGCGGAGTAAGTTAGAATATTCAGCTTCGTCCTTTAACGAGCA
>NVXP01000050.1 GCA_002733985.1 Fluviicola sp.
TTTGATTTCTACAAAAGTAAAATCACTTACAAATGCTAATGTACCTGTTTTGAATAGTTCTAAAAGATCGAGCCTTGATTTTGTCGAATTCACTTTCGCAGCGTAGTAGTCAATTAAAACGGAATCTGCTCCTTTCATGTTTTTAATATCGGCTAACTCTTGCTCTTTTCTTTCAATATCCGACATAAGATAATTGACGGTTAATACTCGATACATTGGATATTTAAAAAAATCTGTATCCGAAATAAGGGAAATATTTGTGGTTAAATTTCTATTTTTCATGAAGAAGTCAAAAACTGCAATGGACAGCAACTTTCTGTTCTTTTTGCCTTCGATAAGATACTCGCTTTCAGTAATCAGTTCAATTGATAAAATATCTCCATCATAGTAAGGCGATGGCATGTTACACATCGATGAATTTCTAATCTTTATCTGTTCTTCTTGATAATCCAACGCTTCCTGCTTCATAATTTGATGAAGCTGATTTGAATACTTGGCACTATCCGCCGAAGACATTTGATAAAACAAATGATCAACTTCTTTTGAATCGTTTTCACAACTGAACATTAAAATCACAAGAAATGGAATAAATAGCAGTCGAATCATATCATTTCTGTTTTTAAATTTCATTTGTACGCTCTATTTTTGCCAAGGTCTATCGAAAATAATAGGACGCTGAATAACTTCTAACGCCATTAGTTTATTACGGTCTAACTTTCGATTTCCCCTTTGAGCACGATCGAATAAATTGAGATAGCTTTCGTTGAAATATCTGAGGCATTCATAATTACGGGTTTGATAAAAAGCCAAGGCTATGTTGTTCAATACTGTTTCCACTTTTTCAGATTGCGGGTGATATTCAAATGTGATATGAGCTGGAGCAAGTTGAGGCAAATATTTTTCATCAATTAGCTCCAACACTCGTAAATTTTGTTTCCAATCATTCACTTTTAATTCAAGTCGTTTCAATTGATCAAAATAGGACGAATCTGTTTTGTCTAATTCATTAATATTCTTTTGATAAGATTCGATTGAATATTGAATTTCTTTTAAAGTCCATTTATTGTAAAATGGGAAGTCAAATCCGTGGTAACTCACATCCATTGAAGCTTCGTCAACATTCTTCAAATTTCGATTAAACATGAAAAATTCTACTACTTTTTCTGTAATATTTTGGACTGAATCAATTTGCTTGTTTAACATTAAGAGTCCGCTGCTGTTAATTCCAATATAAAATCTATTCAGAATCCCACAATAAGGAATCCCTGAGTCAAAAAGTTCGTCAATAAATCGCTGATTCTCGATCCCCTGCTCTCTTATCTCTCCCAATATCTCATTCATGCACCTCGTACTATCCACCACGGAAATCTGATAAAACAAAGGATCAACCTCCTTCGAATCGCCTTCACAACTGAAAAGAAATAAAACAAGAAATGGAATAAATAGCAGTCGGATCATGAAATCAATTTCCCAGAAAGCAACAAAAATAGTGCCCTAGTCTTTCGATCTCCAAAGAAAATCGCACTTTTGCAACATGAAAACGGTGAACACAAAAGGTTACAGCGCGATTGGCGTATTTCGAGGAAAGACAAGTCACAACATGGGAACGCTTTGGCGATCTGCTTACATTTTGGGCGCAGCCTACATTTTCACTGTTGATGGTCGCTACAAAAAGCAATCATCCGACGTACTTCGAACGTGGTCGCGAATTCCACTTTTCCAGTACAAAACCTTCGATGATCTTTTGTCAAACATTCCTCACGATTGCCGTTTGATTGGTATTGAAATTGATGACAGAGCTGAAATGCTGCATGAATTTCAACATCCGAAGCGCGCAATTTATCTACTTGGTGCAGAAGACTCAGGATTGCCAGAAGAAGTGAAAGCAAAATGTCATTTTTTGGTAAAGTTGCCTGGGAATTCTTCATTGAATGTTGGTGTCACTGGAAGCATCGTTTTACACGATCGCGTTTCAAAAATGCCAACTGATCTTCCTCCGAATCATCAGGAATAGTTTGCTGAACTGAGTTACAAAAAGTACTTTCGGATTCTATGCTCAACCGAATCTACACCATTCTGCTATTCGTTTCCTTATTTCTGATGAATTCCTATGGGTTTTCACAAGTTAATCCCTGTCTATCATCTTCAACAGTTAAGATTGTTGTTCTAGGCTCGTCAACTGCAGCAGGATCTGGACCATCGACTTCAGATAGTACATGGGTGAATCGTTATCGAAATCACTTGCAATCGATTAATCCAGCCAATGAAGTGATCAATTTGGCTGTTGGAGGATACAATACCTATCGAATAATGCCTACTGGATTCACCCCTCCAGCATCGCGACCGAATCCTGATGTCGTTAGAAACATCACAGCAGCCTTAGCTGAATCACCGAATGCGATCATCGTCAATATGCCTTCCAATGACGTAGCCTCAAATTACACCTATACTGAACAGATGTTCAACTTGGACACGATTGTGCAAATTGCGAATGCTGCCTCGGTTCCAATTTGGATTTGTACAACTCAACCGCGAAATTTCAGCGTTTCTCAAGCTCAACTTCAATGGGACTTGAAAGATTCAATTCTCGATCAATTTTCACCCTTTGCGATTGATTTTTGGACAGGAATTGCAACGCCCAGTTACTTCATTAGTGCAACATATGATTCTGGAGATGGTGTACATTTAAACGACGCAGGACACAATCTTTTAGAGCAACGCGTAATCGGAGCTGATATTCTCCAGAATGTGTACACGCCCTTGGTTAATCCTGATCCTGCTCTCTTGAGCTTAAATTCTTCCAATATGAGTGCTTGTGGAGATTCATTGGCTATTTTCAGCCTTGAAACACTCAATTTTGGGCCGAACGACTCTCTTCCTGTAAGTATTTCATTCGAATTGAATCATGATGTATTGGGAATAGTGAATTCGGACAGCTACGTTTACCCTCAAGGATTAACAGCTTGCGAAATAGACAGCATCGAGTTCACCGGAGATACATATCAACCTGGAAATTACACCGTCACGGCAATCATTTCGAGTGGAACAAATTCAGATCCTTCCAACGATACCTTGGTGTATCAATTTACAACTTTAGGACATCCAACTTGGATTGCAAGCAACGATACATTGTGTGATCCAGACTTCGCTCTTCTTTCCGTGTCAATCGATCCGCAAGATACCGTTGTTTGGTATTCGGATGCTGTCAACCCAACACCACTCGCTTATGGGAGTTCATTTTTCACTCCAATGATTAATTCGACAACAGATTGGTATGCTGAAGTCGTACGAGGAAATTTATATTATTCCGACAACATTTTCACCACTAACACTTCAAACATCAACTTCAACGGAACCATGTTTGATTTAATTGGACACGAAAACATTGAGATTGACAGTTTTGATGTGAAAATCAATACGCTTGGAACGCAATCAATAGAGATTTATCAAAAAGCAGGAAGCCACATCGGATACGAGCTAGATCCTTCACCCTGGATATTAGTAGACATTGTTTCTGTGGATGTACTCGATCCTACGATCCAAACACGTGTTCCATTTTCTAGTTTTTCAATCGCTCAAGATGATACCGTAGGTATATATCTGAAAATGACTAATCCAAGCTCCAGCTTATCTTATCAAAATTCAGGATCACCACAAACGCGATCAACCAGCGAACTCACCATGATTACCGGAAGTGGAGTTAATAATAGCCTGACTAGTTCATATTATCCACGAGATTGGAATGGTCGGGTTTACTATCATTATGGCGAACGACTTCAGGGAGATTGTTCTTCAGGAAGGTTTCCTGTTACCGCGTACTTAAGTGAAATCACCTTTGAGAGTATTCAAGATACAATCATTGATATATTGGACACATTGATCATCACTTCCACCCCAGGAATGAGCAGTTATGAATGGATGGATGGATCAAATGAAGACACRCTYGAGTTTGTTGCTTCTCAATTTGGAACWGGAATTCACTACGTAACTGTAATGRCGTATGATTCTCTTGGTTGTTTTCATGAAGACACAATAGTTGTTGCTGTAGCTGATTTAGTTTCCATTAATGAATTGACATTAGAATTGACCGTTTATCCAAACCCAACAACAGGCTTACTTCAATTCTCTCAGGAAAACATCGATCAAGTAGAAATTTTCACACTCGAAGGAAAGCGACTAGAACAGCTCACACTAATCGGAGGGACAGTCAATCTTTCTGAATTTCAATCAGGATTCTACTTGTTGAAAATCACTTCGAGTATTGGCACACAAATGATAAAAATCCTCAAACAAGACCTATAAATTTCGATTACGAATATAAGCGTACTTTTTTCTCCTAAAAATTGAAGGGAAATGTTCGACTACTGTCAATCGAGCAACAAAATTAGATTTAGAAGGACTCGTGCATCTTTGAGAAGATTCTAATGACACATTGAAATCCGCTAATTTGAGAGATAGCGCTCTACGCTAGTAGAGTGATCATTGAACAAATCGGATTTCAAAAAGTCAGGAGGATTGAGGAGAAGCAGCACTAGCGCTTTTTGGCTCAAACTTTTTTATGCGATAAGCCGATGCGTGAGCATCAAGATATTTAAGAGGTTGAAAAGAAACCTCTACAAAGCAAACCCTCTAACAGTCATTCCTACGCGATTACGAAATTAACCGTATTTTTGCGCCTTCGAATCAGGTAAACAGCGTTATGAAGAAACTTTTCAATCTCTTTGACTTCAAGACAAAAGTCAACTACAAAAATGAAATCTTAAGTGGAATAACTGTTGCATTAGCACTTGTTCCTGAAGCCATTGCATTCGCACTGATTGCTGGACTTTCTCCATTGACTGGATTGTACGCTGCATTCTCTATTGGTTTGATAACATCCATTTTTGGTGGTCGACCTGGAATGATTTCTGGAGCTACCGGCGCAATTGCTGTAGTTTATGTTGGAATGATTGCCATTCTGAAAAAGGCCATGCCTGATATCTCAGTCGATGAAATCACACAATATATCTTTGCTACAGTAATACTGGCGGGAATTCTTCAAATGTTAGCTGGACTCTTACGTTTAGGGAAATTCATTCGTTTGGTGCCGCATCCTGTGATGTTTGGTTTTGTGAATGGTCTTGCAATCGTAATATTCATGTCACAAGCGGACTCACTGAAAGAGGTTGTTCAAGATCATTATGGAGAAGATAAAATTGAGACTATATCCACGTTAAAAGCATTCGACCTCAATCAAACTGAAACTTATTTTACAGATAGTGAATCTGGATTGATCACCTATAATTTCAGAGACAACCAACTTTCAAATATCGAATCAGGTGAAGTTGAATATGAAATTTATGATGGGCAAGTCTTCGATGTTGTAACGGAAAAAGTGAAGTTCAACTACCAAGACGGTGATCTCTATGAAATAGAATCTAAAGGTAGAGTCAAGAAGTACCTTGATCAAGATGAACTGATCCTAATGATAGGTCTAATTCTTTTGACCATGTTGATCATTTGGGGATTACCGAAAATCACAAAAGTTATTCCTTCCTCTCTCGCTGCAATAATCGTAGTTTCAGGAGTAGTAATTGGTTTTGGGATCGACACGACAACAGTGGGTTCTATTGCATCAATTGAAGGTGGATTCCCTCCGTTCAATATCCCTTCTATTCCATTTACATGGGAGACACTTACGATCATTTTTCCTTATGCATTGATTGTTGCGGGAGTTGGATTAATTGAAAGCTTATTGACACTCAACCTCATCGATGAATTGACAGAAACGCGTGGGAATGGAAACAAAGAATGTGTTGCCCAAGGTGCTGCAAACATCGCTACTGGATTCTTCTCAGGAATGGGAGGATGTGCTATGATTGGTCAAAGTTTGATAAATATTTCTTCTGGTGCTCGTGCTCGACTTTCTGGAATTGTCGCTTCTGTTGGATTGTTGATTTTCATCATGTACGGTGCTCCAGTAATTGAACGATTGCCGATGGCCGCATTGACAGGAGTGATGGTAATGGTTGCAATTGGAACCTTCGAATGGGCATCGCTCAAAGTATTTGGAAAAATGCCATTCACCGATGTAATGGTAATGGTGATTGTGACACTCGTGACTGTATTCTTGCACAACCTTGCATTGGCAGTACTGATTGGAGTAATTATTTCAGCATTGAAATTTGCTTGGGAAAACGCAAAACGAATTCGTGCTAGAAAATATGTAGATGACGCTGGTGTGAAGCATTACGAAATCTATGGTCCGCTATTCTTTGGTTCAATTGCAGCATTCAGTAATAAATTTGATGTTCCAAACGATCCAAATGAAGTAATCATCGATTTCTCTGAAAGCACAGTGGTTGATATGTCAGCAATTGAAGCCTTGAACCTATTGACAGAGCGCTATCAAAAAGCAGGAAAAATAATCCACTTACGTCACCTAAGTGCTGATTGTCAGAACCTTCTTAAAAACGCGGATAGTATTATCGAAGTGAATGTGAAGGAAGATCCAACTTACAAGGTTGTATCTGATTCAATTTAACTGATTCCCCACCGAACACTTTTTCTTGCCGATCATCATTCTTTCTTGTGGAGAGTTTGACCTATTCTTTATTTTTGCTCTTGATTTTATCAAAGTAAATATTGAATATGAAATACCTTAGTACCCTCATCCTATTCCTATTAGTTAGCTCGAGTTTTGCTCAAGAATATACGATCAGTGGAACGATGAAAGATTCAACGAATGGAGAAGATTTATTCGGCGGATCTGTTATTGTGAAAGGATTATCAAATGTTGGTGCAACTGCTAATTCCTACGGATTTTATTCCTTAACTCTTGAACAAGGTAGCTACACCTTAATGTATCGATCTTCTGGATTTGAAACGAAAGAAGTGGCAATTAAGCTCACCAAAAACATGTCTCTCGATATTGAGTTGAGCCTTCCAAATGATCTTCAAGAACTTGAAGGTGTGGAAGTAACAGGTGTGAAGGGAAATGATAACATTACTTCATCAGGAATGAACGTAACGAAGTTCAGTCCAAAAGACATTGAAACGATTCCCGTTATTTTTGGTGAGAAGGATATTATGAAAACATTGCAGCTGACTCCTGGAGTTAAAACAGCTGGTGAAGGAAACTCAGGATTCTTCGTTCGTGGTGGCGGTGCCGATCAAAATTTGGTTCTATTGGATGAAGCAGTCGTTTACAATGCTTCGCACCTTCTCGGATTCTTCTCCGTTTTCAATTCAGACGCTGTAAAAGATGTCGCACTGTATAAATCGGGAATCCCTGCAGAATATGGTGGGCGTGCATCATCAGTGATGGATGTAAAAATGAAGGACGGTAACAGTAAGAACTTCGGTGTTTCTGGTGGACTTGGATTGATTTCATCGCGTTTAGCGATTGAAGGCCCTATCGTAAAAAACAAAGGATCATTCATTCTATCTGGCCGACGGAGCTATTTGGATTTATTCCTTAAGCTTTCAAAAGACGATAATATTAAAAACACATCGCTCTATTTCTACGATTTGAATGCCAAGGCGAATTACAAGATTTCAAAAAAGGACAGAATCTTCCTTTCTGGTTATTTCGGTCGGGATAACTTCGGATTTGGAGATGTATTCGGATTTGATTGGGGAAATGCAACAGGTACGGTTCGTTACAATCGAATCATGAGTGATAAGTTGTTCTCGAATACTTCGGTCATCTTTAGTAATTATGATTATCGCTTTACAATCGGAACGGGTGACGATTCCTTTGGTGTGAACTCTTCCATTCAAGATTGGAACGTAAAGCAAGATTTCTCGCTCTTTGCAAATAATAACAACACAATCAAATTTGGATTCAATGGAATGCATCACACCTTCAAGCCTGGAGCATTAACAGGAGGAAACGAATCGTTCAATGAACTTATCTTAGATAGCCGCTACGGGGTTGAAATCGGAGCATACGTTCAAAATGAGCAAAAAATCGGACCTAGAATCAATGTAATGTATGGCTTGCGCTATTCAGGGTTTGATCTTGTTGGTGGGAAATCGTATGAATTTGATAAAAATGGCGATGCTACTTCCGAAACAGATCACGACCGTTGGGAAAAGATTGAATACCATCAAGGATTGGAGCCGCGATTCTCTTTGAGCTACGTGATTACAGAAAACAACTCAATCAAATTGGGATACAACAGAAATTTCCAATACTTGCACCAATTGTCAAACTCGACTACAAGTAGTCCGACAGATGTTTGGGTCCCAAGTTCAAATAACATTAAACCACAAATTGGAGATCAAATTGCTATTGGATACTACCAAAACTTGAAAAAGAACAAGTTTCGAATCTCAACTGAAATCTATTACAAAGCACTTCAAAACCAAATTGATTACAGAAACGGAGCAAACCTTCTGTTAAACAATCAAGTTGAAGGAGAATTGGTTTACGGAGATGGAAAGGCTTACGGACTTGAGCTATTACTCGAAAAGAAAAAAGGAAAGCTCACAGGTTGGATCAGCTACACACTTTCTCGGTCTTTGCGACAGTTTGACGACATTAATGAGGGAAATGTATTCTCAGCTCGACAAGATCGAATCCATGATGTTGCAGTGGTCCTGATGTACAAAATCACGAAGAACTTAGCACTTGCAGGAACATTCATTTACTATACTGGAGATGCTGTAACCTTCCCTTCTGGAAAATACGAAATCGGTGGAAACGTTATTCCACTGTATACAGAGCGAAATGGATACAGAATGCCTGATTACCACCGAGCGGATCTCGGATTAACATGGTACTTGAAAGATAAAAACCGATTTGAGCACAATTTAAACTTCTCCATTTACAATTTGTATGCACGTCAGAATGCTTACACGATTGCCTTCGAAGAAAATGCCGAAACAGGTGAAACACAAGCAATTCAGACGGCCTTATTCAAAATGGTCCCTTCTATTACCTACAACTTTAAAATTAAGTAAGATGAAATATTTAGCACTCATTTTAGTATTGATCGCATTTGCTTCTTGTCGAAAAGTAATTGACGTAGATTTAAACGAAGCGAATCCAGCAACTGTTATTGAAGCAAATTATACTGCAGAAGACAGCACTATTCGCGTTTTCATAACAGAGACTTCAAACTTCTTCTCAGGGGATTCTGAGCCAACTGTGGATGACGCCGTTGTTACGATCACTGATCAAGCTGGAAACTCACAACTCGTACCATTTATCTCTGAAGGAGGGTATGTATTGGAAAATTACATTCCTGCTTATGGAACGACTTACACAATGACAGTTCTTTCAGATGGGGTTACGTATACTGCGTCGTGTGAAATGCACACGTTGATTCCGCAGTTAGGAATTCTCTACGATTACATCGAACCTGGTCCATTTAGTGGTGATGGCGGTTACGGAGTTGCCGTTTCTTACAATGATCCAGCAGCTGCAGGAGATTTCACCTCAGTTCTCATTTCTAAAAATGGTTATCAAATGTCAGGATTAAACGACATTACATTGAGCGACGACCAATTAACAAATGGAAATCTTGTCATCCGACCGTTGTTTGTAGAGATCTTTGATCTTGGAGATACGGTTGAAATTGAACTTCGAACAATCGATGAGAAAATTTACCGCTACTATAACGAATTAATTTCATTGACTGACCCAAATAGTGCGGCTCCTGCGAATCCAGATTACCAATGGGAAAATCGAGCATTGGGTTATTTTTCAGCTTATCCTTCGAGTAGACAATCAGTGATCATTCAATAATCGTATTTTTGCCAAACAATGCAAGAAATGAGTGATCCAGAAAAAGAAATTGAGCAACAGCCGAATAATCCACTTCATGGAGTGAAATTATTGGAAATTCTACAAGCATTAGAAGATGTTTACGGTTGGGAAGAAATGGGAAGACGCGTGAACATTCGTTGTTTCACCCATGATCCATCCATGGGATCTAGTTTAAAATTCTTGAGAAGAACTCCTTGGGCAAGAAACAAGGTGGAAAAGATGTACTTGGATTTGATGCGAAAATAAGTTCAAGTAGAACTATTGAAACGTATTCACCTTTTATGCGTTACTTGTACAATCGAATCGAGTAAATGAAAATTGGATGTTTCCTTGCCGTACTGTTTCTTACACAGCTTCTTTTTGCTCAAGCAGAGGAACGCTTCGACCCAGCATCTTTCAATCAAAAATATTTAGAACATCTCGTCAAAATCAGAGTCGATGAAGTGCGTGCAAAATACGATTGTGAGGCACTGATTAACGACTCCATCTTATACGTAGCTTCTAATCATCATGCTACTTACATGTCCTCGAAAGGACGTCTTTCTCACACGGAAAATGACTTAGTTCAAACAAAAACACCTCAACTCAGAGCAGAACATTTTGGTGCAATCAATTACCGAGTTGGGGAAAATGTACTTTACGTTCCATACAATTCAACCTTCAAAAGTAAAAAGGGTAAGAAATTTAAGACAACTACTTATCAAGCCATTGCGGATGCAATGGTCGATTCGTGGGTAAACTCTCCTGGACATTTTAAAAATATTATTACCAAGGATTATCAAGTTACAGGATTGTCTGTTTCCATGGACATTGAGAAAGGTCGAATCTATTCTTGTCAAAAATTTGCTGTTGTAGATTTCAAATTCACCTTCGAAGAAAACAAAGAATTCTTTAATTATTCCGATTATGTTCCACCACCTATAGTTTCAAACTTCGATGGAATTCCAAATGAATTAATTGAGCACGAATACCCTTTCAAACTTCGACATGATAAGCTTGAAAAATGTGCTCCCTGCAAGGCACTTGAATCGGAAAAACCTTACATCACACTTCGGGTAGAGCGAAATAAATTCATCTTAAAAGTTGAAAATTCTGAATTCGTTCAAAAGCTGATTCGTGACAAAAAAGATGGGTTTGCCGTAGAAATTGTCACTTACAAGGACTACATGTGTGGAAATCCTGCATATTACACAAAACCTAGTCGTAGAAATGAACAATTAAAACTAAACGGATTCACGCTAGAACCACTCTATCGAAAAGAACTATTTAAAGGGTATAAAAGACGAAAGAAAAAAAAGGACGTCCGATTTCTTAAGTATATCTTCCAAAAGGATTCCGTATCCTTTTTCCGTCGATTTGGTCAATACAAAACAGACAGATATAGTAGCAAATACTTCGAGATAAGTTTGGGAAAGGTGCCAAAAGATATTGGTTTTTGGAATCATAACCTTGTCTACATTCAAAACAAACAAATTTGTAACATTGACTATTTCACATCATTTTGCGGTGAACTATTTTCAGAATACCAAACGAGTGATTTTATCCCGCTTAATTCAAAACGCACGTATAGTTTTCTTCCACAGAAAAAAATCTCCAACTTCACGATTCCTTTCGAACAAGGTCAAGTCACCTTCACCGATGCTGACATTGAACCATTTTTAAATTTGATTGGAAAATTAAAATACCACATCGACTCCATTGAAATTCATGCGTACGCTTCCATTGAGGGAGATTCAATTATCAATGAACGATTACAACAAGAGCGTGCACATAATATTACCGAATTAGTTCAATCTCGACAGGCCAAACCAATCAAATTATCTGTTCTCACATCTACGGACTGGTATGGGTTTACAACGAATGCTTCAAAAAATAGACGTTGGAAATTTCTAGCATCAAAATCAAGTACTGAGATTGAGGAGTATTTAAAATCACACGATCCAGCTCAACTAGAATCTCTTCTCGCCCCAACACGCCGAGGTGATGTTCGTATTTATGCTACAATTCCTGTCACGGAACAGAACTTTTCCTATTTGATCAAAAGTGAAAATGAAGCATTATTATCCGCACTTGAATATGAAAAACTTCCAGAGAAAAAAGATTCACTTTATAAGCACATCGAAGCCTTGTATGAATACACACATTATTTAGTTTCTTTTGATTCGCTTCCCGCTGAAGAACTTGCGAAATTCAAACTCCCGATTCTCTCAAAATCATCTTCAAAATTGGTGCAACAGTTCATTTTATATGGTTATGAATTTGAAAAGGAGTTTTCAACACGAAGTGATTGGAAGAAACGAAGTAATTCTGACATGGACTGGCTCTACAAAACGGAAAAAGATAAAGATCAGTTCTTTCCTCAATTCTTGTATCAACTGGCACGCTTGAAGACAGAACAATTAAAGAAAGCACCACCTAAAAAACAGGCAGAAGTTCAAGAAATACTGGACCTAATGCGCTTATTAAGGAACTCATACAACATTGATTCGTCCTTTCGTAAAAACATCGATCAGGTTAACTTTGATTTGAATGTTATGTTGCTGAATGAAATTTTCACACTAAGCGTGGATCCGTTAGAAAGTAGATTTGACGCATCGAAAAGCATCGCTCAGATGTACGAATATTACACGAATCACGGTGAAATGACAGATTCAATAGCAATCGCTCTAGCAAAATGTGCCGTTCATTATTCAGAAATCAACTCTGCGATACAAATGTTAGAACCGTATGCAACAAATGACAGTATCCTCGCCTACTTAATGCCCTTGAGTTGGAATCATTCCTCGAAAGAGCAATGGAAGGAATATTACACGCATTTGGTTGATTTATCTTACACGATGAACCTTGATATTTGGTGCAACATGTTTATGGGTGAATGTCAAATTCCATTTCAGGCGTTTGATCATGAAGTGCTCCGAAATCGATTCTGCGAAGAATGCATGGAGCGAAATAAGGTTATTCTGGAAATGAAAGGAGCTTCAGATTAACCAAACCAAATATCTCTGATCATTGCATATCCTGCTTTCTCATTGATGCGAAGAATGATCACTTGTTTACCATTTAAAAGTTCATTACGCATTACGGACGAGTCTAATTTAAGATAAAGCGTTCCGTTCCTAATGGTAATTTCCTTTGTTCGATGGGCAACCGCTGTCCCCATCATTTCAGGCCAAGCTGCAATGATATCAAGTTCCTTCATTTTTCCGTCCATACCATAGGCTTTCAACCAGCGGTCGATCACATCTTTTAGCGGAGCTTCATTGGCTGTACGTTTCAGGTCACTCATGGCGCGAAGATAGTTAATTAGATTCGCTTCGCTATTAGATTGTTCGATCGCTTCGCTTTTAGATCGCTTCGCTTTTGGATTGAAGTGTATTTTAGGTTGGGTTTGAGTATTGGAGTATTGGAGTATTGGAGTATCGAACCTAGAACGCAAACGAAACACCAATTCGCGTATTCACAAACAATGGAAAGATACGCTCGCTTCCTCTTGGAACGGAATAATCAGAATTGGGACTATAATCTTTCAGGAATGGAACAAGTACCGCTTCAGCTCCAAAATGAATTCCAAAATATGAATTTAAATGCCTCGAATAGCGATAATTGAATCGAGCACCATCCTTTTGAATTTCGAATGAATTAGGAATGTTTTGGATATTATATTGATCGGAATCATTTATGGAATAGGAAGAAAGCTGATAATATACATTCCCCAAGTAATCCAATGACCATTTATGAGAAGCGACCTTCTTCAGACTTCCATCGATCCGTTTATATTTATCCGCTCGAAACCCAATTCCAACACTAATTGAATGTGATTGAAAACTTCTGATGCTATTAAAACCTGTTTGTAAGGTTGAGTCGAACGCCCAATAATCATAATTCCAATATGGCGTGGCATGTCGAAAATAGTGATATCCTAATCGCAAGGAGCTTACGAATCGCTTCTGCTTGTTCCTATTAATCTTTTTTCCCTTTCCCAATAAATCAATTGTATAAACTCCAATGGTCTGATTCAAAAGAGGAAACACTTTATCATCCTTCAATTCTCTTGCCCGATTGTCTAACCCTCGAAAAAGCGTTCCATTTGATTCAAGCTCGATATGCATCTTTCCCTTGAAGTGCAATTGATAATTTATTCGATGTCCGTAGAAAAAACCTTTATTCAACCAAATCGAAGCTGGATCAATTTGTAATTCATGATATGCAATTCGAGAAGCGGAACCACTTCGTTTCGGTAAAGTATCCTCTTGTGCTTGTGACACGAAGGAAAACATAAAACAAATTAATACTAAGCTCAATCTCATGTTAAGTGAAACAGTTTGAACTGTTCAAAAGTTACATCGATCTTGGTTCCGAATCCTGATACATATTGAAGGCGAAGTATCTAGAAACCAGTCTTATCCTACGATCGTTCCCTCATTCACATGAAAAACCTTGCTTTCTAAACCATTCTTGGCGAAGATATCTCGGATTCGATCTTCATCAGTATCTGTTACCAGTACTTGACCGAAAAATTGATCGTGTACCAGTTTCATCAATCGTTCTACACGCGTTTGATCGAGTTTATCAAAGATATCATCCAGCAAAAGAACAGGTGTCACATTCAACTTTGCCTTCAACCATTCGTATTGTGCCAATCGAAGTGCAATGATATATGATTTCTGTTGTCCCTGAGAACCAAATTTCTTAACCGGATGCCCTTTGATTTCAAAAATGAGATCGTCGCGGTGGGTTCCAACAGTTGTATAACGTGTATGTGCATCTTTTCGCTCCGAATTCAACAACAATTGAGCAAAATCACCTTCTTCCAATTGGGACCGATATGTCAAACTTACTTGTTCACTCTCATTTCCTATCGAATCATAATGCTTCTGAAAAATCGGAATGAATGATTCTAAAAATTCCTTTCTACGCTCAAAAATACGTTCGCCAAGTTGAACCAATTGCATGTTCCAAACCTCAATCGATTCTCGATCAAATAAGCGATGTTCAGCCATATTCTTTAGCAATGCATTCCGTTGGAGCAAGACTTTCGCATATTTCTGAATGTCATCAAGGTATTTCCGATCAAACTGTGCGATGATGCCATCCATCCATTTTCGACGGAGTTCACTTCCTTCAGAAATTAAATCACGATCGTAGGGAGAAATCATCACCGCAGGAAACTGTCCAATGTGATCAGCCAATTTTTCGTACTCCTTTTTATTTCTTCTGAAAACTTTCTTCGCACCAACTTTTACTGCACAATGAATATTAATTCTCGTATTTTCTTTGTTCCAATCTCCTTGAACTACAAAAAACGGTTGGTCAAATCGAATGTTCTGACGATCAATCACATTCATGTATGACTTACACATACTCAAATAATGTACAGCATCGAGAATATTCGTCTTTCCAGCACCATTATTCCCAACAAAACAATTGATCCCAGGCGAAAGTGAAATTTCCGCTTCTTCGTAGTTCTTGTAATTGACTAAATGAAGGTTTTCTAAATGCATTGAGACAAAATTAGCCGAATTACTTCATAATCATCATTCGGTGTTATTTTTATCAAAAAAAAAACTATTTTTGCGCAGCTTAAATTATTACAATGTTAGAAGATATCACAGGAGAAGAAATAAAGAGACAATTCAAAACAAATAAGGTTTTACGTTATGTAACCATAGGTGTTGGAATTTTGGTAATTGGAATTTTAGGATACCTCCTCTACCGTCAGTTTGTTTGGAAACCAGCAAACGAGAAATCAAAGAACAGTTACTGGGAAGGATTGAACTATGCTAAGAAAGATTCTACAGCATTAGCGATTGATTATTTAGAAAGTGAAGTAAAGAAATTCGACGGTAAAGTCGGTGGCGAGGTTGCTCAATTTATCCTTGGACGTCAATTAATGACGAACAAAGATTACACAGGAGCAATCAAACAATTAGAAGGTGTTAATCTTGATGACACATATGTTTCTATCTTAGCTATTGGTTTACAAGCCGATTGTCTTTCTGAGTTGAAGAAATATGAAGAAGCTGCAAACATGTACTTGGAAGCTGCTGACATGATCGAAAACGAGATGACAACGCCAATGTATTTGATGAAAGCAGGATTGTGTGCTGAGGAAATTAAGAACTTCCCGAAAGCAGCAGAATTCTACCAACGTATCGCAGATGATTACGCTGCATATGCTGGACAAAAACAAATTGATAAGTACTTGTCGCGTGCTTCGAATAAAGAAGTTGGAAAATAAAAGAGAACTATGGCGACTATAAATCGCAATCTATCAGAATATATTAAGGAAGAAATTCCAAACGGTGCCGATTTTAGAATCGGCATTGTTGTTTCTGAGTGGAACGAACAAATTACCTTGGGTCTACTTGAAGGTGCAAAAACAGCACTAACTGAGAATGGCGTAAAAGAAGAGAACATCGACATTCGTTTTGTTCCTGGAGCGTATGAACTTCCACTAGGAAGTCAATTCTTTTGTGAGCAAGGAAAAGTAGATGGTGTCATTGCCATTGGTGTTGTGATTCAAGGAGAAACACGTCACTTCGACTTCGTATGTGATGGAGCCACTCAAGGAATCAAAGATGTGAATCTAAAGTACAACACACCCGTTTCATTTTGTCTTCTCACTGATCTCAACTTGCAACAATCCATCGATCGATCTGGTGGTAAACACGGAAATAAAGGAATTGAATGCGCCATAGCGTGCATGAAGATGATCGCATTGAAGCAATCATTCTAATCAACAAGACTCTACTATGACATTAATCAAGTCAATATCTGGAATTCGCGGAACAATTGGTGGTACGGTAAATAATGGCCTAACTCCTCTTGATGCTGTTAAATTCGCAGCAGCTTACGGAACATGGCTCCAAGAAAATAATCCGAACAAAGTTTTAACCGTTGTAATTGGTCGTGATGCTCGTATTTCTGGCCAGATGATCTCTGATCTTGTAATTGCAACTCTTTCTGGACTTGGAATCAATGTGATCAACCTTGAATTGTCGACAACACCTACGGTGGAAATTGCAGTTCCTATGGAAAATGCTCATGGCGGTATCATTCTTACGGCTAGTCACAACCCTAAGCAATGGAATGCACTGAAATTATTGAATTCATTGGGTGAGTTTATTTCCGGAGATGACGGAAAACGTGTCTTAGAGATTGCCGACCAAGAAGCATTCAATTTCGCAGAGGTTGATGATCTTGGAAAAGTAACAACAGACGATTCATACCTCGAAAAACACGTTCAAGCAATCCTTGATTTACCATTGGTGGATAAAGCAGCAATCGAAGCGGCAAATTTCAGTGTTGTTGTTGATGCTGTAAATTCAACTGGCGGAATCTTCGTTCCTGCGATGTTAGAAGCACTTGGCGTTAAACAGATCACTAAACTCTATTGCGAGCCAACTGGAGAGTTCCCACACAATCCTGAGCCTCTTCCTGAGCACTTAACAGATCTTTCGGATAAGATCAAGGAAACTGGAGCCGATCTAGGAATTACAGTCGACCCGGATGTCGATCGCTTAGCATTCGTTTGTGAAGACGGAAGCATGTTCGGAGAAGAATATACCTTGGTGGCAGTAGCTGATTACGTTTTAAGTAAAACTCCAGGCTCAACTGTTTCAAATCTTTCATCTACGCGGGCATTGAGAGATGTCACAGAAACTCATGGAAATACGTATTTCGCTTCTGCAGTTGGCGAAGTGAACGTTGTGAATAAAATGAAAGCTGAAAATGCAGTAATCGGTGGAGAAGGAAATGGTGGAATCATCTATCCTGAATTGCATTATGGGCGTGACTCACTGGTCGGAATTGCACTTTTCCTTTCCCTTTTAGCACAAAAGAAGACACCCGTTTCTGCATTGAGAGATAGCTATCCAAAATACATTATCTCGAAGAACAAAATTCAATTGACACCAGAAATTGATGTCGACAAGGTTTTGATCGAGATGGCGAAGAAATATGCTCACGAAGAAGTTGACTCAACTGATGGAGTAAAAATATACATTGGAAAAGAATGGGTGCATCTTCGTAAGAGTAATACAGAACCGATCATTCGAGTTTATTCAGAGAGTAAAGATTTAAATGCTGCGAATGATTTGGCCGAACGAATTATTACGGAGATCCGTGAATTAATTTAAGATGAACATGCTCAAGCATGTGATTCATCGAATTGCAACAGTTGGAACGCTAGAAACGGACTCTTTCTCGTATAAACGACGTAGAGAATTTTTCAATATTATTACCATTGTCGGTGGTTTGGCATCAATTCCTCAAGCAATAACAGGATTTGGATATGACTTTTACGCAGGTTTTTTTCATTTAATCTGGGGCGCTGCTTGTATTTTGTCCGTTTTCGTTCACCATTATGTTGGTTTCAAAATTGCGCGTTTAGTGACATTTATACCTGTGTTCACTTTTGCTAGTATCGCCGCAGCTCGACTAGGACCAGAGTCTTATCCTCACATCAGTTCGCTTACTCTTTTCATGGCGGTGTTTTTTCTACATGATCTCAAAAAGGAATGGGGCTGGGTTCTTTTCTACTTCTTGATTGAATGTGCTATGATTTTGCTTATCGAATCCAAGATTTGGAAAGCGCCGGGAGCACCAGAAATCGCATCTTTTAGTGTGCGAGCAGGAACACTAATTGGAACGGTCTCTTTCTTGGCCATTGAATTAATCTATTTCATTAAAATCGGTTTGTATAATGAGCAGCATGTGAATCAACAACTGCGTGAAACCAACCTTCAGCTCAAGCAACGAAATAAAGAAAAAGATCTTCTCCTTAAAGAAATTCATCACCGTGTAAAAAACAATTTACAGATTATCTCTAGCCTCTTGAGGCTGCAATCACATGAGATTAAAGATGTTGCTGCAAAAGAAAAATTTATGGACTCCGTGAATCGGATCAAATCGATCTCGAACCTTCACGAAACCATCTATAAATCTGAAAACATCCTCAGCATTGACATGAATACTTACTTACAGAATTTGGCTTTGAATCTGATTGAATCCTACTCGATTAAAAAAGTCATTGAGCTCGATATTCAATCAGAATTAATTAATGTTGACAATGATCACATCGTTCCAATTTCGTTGATTTTGAATGAAATGATCTCCAATTCAATAAAACATGGCTTCGCGAATACGAACAGTGGGAAAATTTCTATTTTGATTTCAAGACTAAATGATGAAAACAAATACCGTTTACTTTATTCTGATAATGGTTCGTGGGTTACTTCAAAAAAAAACAATTCCTTCGGGACAGAATTAATCCAATCACTAGTGGGTCAATTAAATGGAACAATTGATCGTAAACCCAGTCCCGAAAAAAGTGAGTACTCCATTCAATTTGAAGTCATCGAATCCAATCGCATCTGATTTTTTTTGTAGCTTGAGGATTCCAATGAAAGAATCGAACGAGCATATTCAGCTAAAATTCAACTGTCACAAGGACTTAGATTCCATGTCTCAAACTGATAAAGGTAAATTTTGCAGTTCTTGTCAGAAGGAGGTTATTGATTTCACGCAACTTTCATATTCGGAAATACAACTAGCGAAGGGAGATCGAACTGAAATGTGCGGAATGTTCCTTCCAGAGCAAATTGATCCGTCATTACATCCTATCGAGCTTCCCAAAGTACGTACATGGGCATTTCTTTCTACCATTCTGGTTTCATTGAATTTCTCCAGTGTTTCTGCACAATCAACAGTCGACCCGAAGATTGAACAAGCGCGAGGAGCGAGTAATGCACCTAATCTCACTCAACAAGAGGCAAAGAATAGAATGGAGAATGGCCAACATATCTCTTTGAGTAAGGCAGCAGCTCCTGAAGCGGAAAACCCACAGCAAGAATCAAACACGACGAATTTCAAAAGAATGAAAAAATGGTTTTGGTCTAAGAGATTTCCGTTTATTCATAGAAAACGTAGACACTACGCAGGTAGGTTTATATAAATTGATATAATGAAACCTCACCAAGAATCTATTCAGCTTAAATTCAATTGTCAAGAAGATCTTGAGGCGATGTCATGTACAGATCAGGGGAAATTTTGCACAGCTTGTCAAAAAGAAGTGATCGACTTTACCAAAAAGTCGTATTCAGAAATTCAACGAATTAGAGAAGATCAGCCCGAAATCTGCGGGATATTCTTGACAGAACAACTAGACCCAAGTTTACATCCAATTCAATTGCCAAAAGTGCGATCGTGGGCATTTTTATCATCTATTTTGGTTTCTTTAAACTTTGGGAGCATCTCCGCTCAAACCCAGTTAGACTCAAACAGCGAACAAATATCTCTCAGAGGGAACTCTTTAGCACCAACTGATGAAGAACTTCCAAACAGTGCTTCAATTGAACCTTCCTTACCCGAAAGCATCGACCTGGTGGCATTGACAGAAATGGATAGAGAGGATCGAAAAAGAAAACGACGGTTTAAAAAATACCAACGAAAAAAACTACGAACGTGGTATTGGTCTTGGCGTTTTCCTTTTGTGCGTAAAAAACCTATTCGCTCCTATGGAATTCCGCGTTGGTTATAGTGTAAATCTCAATGTATTATCACCTTAGCTCCCAAATAAGTTGGTTTTACACCCAATTGAACTTCAACAAATGCTTTTACTCGAGCTAAAGTTTCCCTGACTTTCGTACGAAATCCTCCGTATCGTTTGACGTCTCTTGCATTGTATCCATATGCTTGAATTCCAAATCTTCGTGCAATGTAAATCGCTCGTTCATTCTGAAACTCTTGAGAAATAACAATAAACTGATCCTGACCGAAAACTTCCCTGGCGCGAATCATGGAATCGTATGTATCAAATCCGGCATAATCAAGTGTAATTACTGATTCTGGAATCCCCTGCTCCATCAAAGCATTCTTCATGTCCAAAGGTTCATTGTATCCTTTTCTTCCATTATCTCCGCTAATCAACAAATGTGAAATTCTTCCTGATCGGTACAATTTCACAGCAGCATCAATCCGATAGGAAAAGTACAAATTCGGATTTCCCGAGGCCAAATAACGAATCGTACCAGGAACGATACCCACTTTTACCTTTGGTAAGGCACTAACATTATCAGAAACATATGAATGACTTACGACCAATACTCGGAAATTTGCCCAAACAAACAGAAGAATAATTAACTCTGATGAGATTAAGAATAAACGTACAACTGAGCGTTTACGTTTCGAAGAATAAATCCAGTTTTTCAATATTTAGAAGGATAAAATAGTTTAGACCTTGAAAGTAATTATAAGTGGATGAAAAAATGAACTAAAAAGTATAACTTATCGTTGTCGTCTTGAAGATTTTCATTCATCGAATGATCCTCTTGTCGATAAGACAATATTCTTAACTTTGAGTTGATGAAAAAATTTGATATCCCCCTTCATTACATATCGCCGATTATTTCAAGAGTAAAGGCTAAACGCCAGTTGGAAGATCCTCGGAAAAAGGACTTCTCTCCTACTCACTTGAATTTTGGGAATGTCACGTTTATTATTAGCCGTCATTTTGGGTTTTGCTACGGCGTGGAAAATGCCATTGAAAAATCGTTCAAAGCAATTCAGGAAAACCCTGAAAAACGCATCTTCTTACTGAGTCAAATGATTCATAATCCAGATGTTAATGATGACTTACTGAGTCAAGGGCTTCGGTTTATCCAAGATACTGATGGCTCACAGTTGATTCCTTGGGATGAAATTCATCCAGAAGATATTGTCATAATCCCAGCATTTGGAACGACAGTCGAAATACACGATTTATTAAAGTCAAAAGGGATCGACACAATCAAATACAACACTACTTGTCCCTTCGTTGAAAAGGTATGGAATCGATCTGCAAAACTCGGAGAACTAAAGCATACTGTTATCATTCATGGTAAGCACGAGCACGAAGAAACGAAAGCCACATTTTCTCACAGCAAAGAAAATGCTCCTTCACTAGTAGTTAAAGACATCAAAGAAGCAGAATACTTGGCAGATTATATTCTTGGAAAAGTCTCAACAGAGGAATTCATGTCATTTTTCGAAGGAAAACTTTCTACCGGATTCGATCCAGTGAAGGATTTAAATCGAATTGGAGTTGTCAACCAAACAACAATGCTTGCAACTGATACTCAATCGATCACAGACTTCTTGCGAAAAACCATGATTCAAAAATATGGTGAAGCTTCAATAAAAGAACACATCTCTGACAACAGAGACACACTTTGCTACGCAACCAATGATAATCAATCTGCTACCCTTGAGCTCTTGAAATCAACTGCTGACTTAGCGATCGTTATTGGTGGCTACAACAGTAGTAATACGTCGCATTTGGTGGAACTTTTGGAACCCAATTACCCTACATACTTCATCAAGAACAAGAACGAGATATTATCACTTGATTCAATACAATCCTTTGATATTCATACGAAAAGTATAAATCAAAAAACGAACTTTCTCCCAAAAAAGGAACATACACATATCATTATCACCTCTGGAGCGAGCTGTCCTGATGTTGCCGTTGACGAAGTGATCCAACGCATATTAGAATTAAAAAAAGCGCCAATATCTATTGATCAAATTGAACTTTAATGGAAAGATTTATCAACATATTGATCATTGAAAGCGACCGAAAAACACGCGTTGGACTAAAAGAAATGCTCACAGGAAGTGGAAACAATGTCCTACTTGCTGAATCATTGGAGAACGCTTTCCCCATCTTAGAGAAGAAGGAAATTGGGATCGTTTTAATCAATGTGGAAGAATCTAAACACGCCATTGAAGAACTTACTGAATTACAAAAAAGCAGTCCGTTTAATAATCAATACATTATCCTTATCACAAAAGAGAATAGCTCAGCAAGCAAGCTTGTGAAAGGAATTAAACAAGGCGCGGTCGATTATATCTCAACTCCATTCAATCCAAACCTGATTCGAAGTAAAATCGAAGTGTTCAAATCACTTTTTTACAAAGATCAGCGGATTGCTCAATTGCTGAGTAATATTTTCCCAGATTCTATTTTGGGAGAACTCAGCAACGTAGGTAAATTTTCCCCAAAACGTGTTCAAAACGGAGTCGTACTTTTCACGGATTTCGTCGATTTCTCTTCAAAAGCAAAAAATATTAATCCTCTTGGACTTATCAAGCGTCTAGAGTACTATTTCACAAAATTTGATAGTATCATTGAGAAATACAATTTAGAGAAGATTAAGACGATTGGAGATGCCTACATGGCGTTAGCTGGAGTTACGGAGAATGTTCCAAGACCTGCCATTCGAGCTTGCCTTGCAGCGATTGAAATTCGTGACTTCATGCGAAATGAACGCGATATTGCCATTGCAATGCGAAAGGACTTCTGGGAAATCAGAATTGGTCTACATATGGGGCCTCTCGTTGCAGGAATTATTGGCTCATCAAAATTCAGCTTCGATGTTTGGGGAGATACGGTTAACATAGCCTCACGTGCTGAAGAAGCGACCAAGAGTGGAAATATTACCATTACTTCAAATATTGCTGATGGAATTGGGTCTTATTTTGAAACTATTCCTCGTGGAAAAATTGACATCCACAAGAGAGGCGGAAGTATCGAAATGTTCTATCTCTCAAAACTAAAGGATCAGCATTCAATGGATGGAAACGGTTTGTTCCCGTCAGCGAAATTAAGAACGGTTTGTGGTCTTGCTTCAATGGACTTCGATCAATTGCGCGAGAATATACTCACTCGATTGCGATCTCTACTGCCTGAAACAGTTGTTTACCATGATGTTCCGCACACCTTAAACGTTGAAAAAGCTGCAATGCGCTACGCAAGGCTAGAAGGTGTAGATTCAGAGTCTATTCTTTTGATACGAACAGCAGCCCTTTTTCACGATACTGGATATATTTATTCGAATAAAAACAATGAGGATTTCGGAATGAACATGGCTAAATCTATGTTGCCCAATTATGGGTATTCGAGTATCCAAATTGATATCATCAATAAAATAATTAACTCTACAAAGTCAAGCGTTGAACCAACAAATCTTTTGGAAAAAATAATGTGTGACGCTGATCACGACTATCTCGGAAGGCCTGACTACTATGCAATTGCTAATAAACTAAGACAAGAATACGAAAATGAGGGCCGTGAAATGGCAGACAATGAATGGATAAAATTTCAACTCCATTTCCTAGAAGATATACATGTTTTCTACACCGAAACGGCCAAAAACATTCGAGATATTGGTAAAACAGCTCGAATTAGAGAATTACACACTAAGTTGAAACAACTGGAAGAATCAGATAAATGAAAGTATACACTAAAAAAGGGGATTCAGGAACAACGCAATTAATTGGCGGGACACGGGTACTTAAAAGTTCATTGAGAATCGAAGCATACGGAACAGTGGATGAATTGAATTCCTACATCGGACTTATTCGAGATCAGGAAGTTAGCAAAGAAATCGCTGCACAACTTTTAGAGATTCAAGACAGACTATTCACGATGGGTTCTAAACTTGCGGCCGATCCTGAAGCATCAAAAATGAAATTACCTGAACTCCACGATGAGGACGTTGAAAACCTTGAAAATTGGATCGATAAGATGGATGAATCCCTTGAGCCAATGCGTAGTTTTGTACTGCCAGGAGGACATACAACGGTTTCATTTTGTCATTTAGCAAGGTGTGTTTGTCGCAGAGCTGAGCGTATTTCAGTTGATCTAAACGCACATCAGACCATTGATTCAATTCTGTTGACTTACCTAAATCGACTGAGCGATTATCTTTTCGTGTTAAGCCGAAAGTTGAGTAAAGACTTAAATGCAACTGAACATCCTTGGGTTGCTCGTATGTAGTTTACCGTAAAAATCGACCGATTTCACGAATTATTGACGGAATTCACTACTTTTTTCCAAAGTTTCCTCAATTTCATTTGGATTATTTCAAATTAAAATTACTTTTGCGGCATTAAATAAATAAAAATAGAGGATTATGTATTGGACATTAGAATTAGCATCATATCTAGAAGACGCACCTTGGCCAGCCGCTAAAGACGAGTTAATAGATTTCGCTATCCGAACTGGTGCACCTCTTGAGGTCGTGGAAAATCTTCAAGCACTTGAAGATGAAGGTGACACATACGAGAGCATCGAAGAAATTTGGCCAGATTATCCGTCGAGAGAAGATTTTCTCTTCAACGAAGACGAATATTAGAATAAGCACCATTAAATGAGATTCCCGTCCCGACATCCGATAACTATCGGAATGTCTGGACGGGATTTTTTTTGTCTATCTTCGAACAATGAACTTTCTTGGACATCTGTACTTTTCGAACAACGACCACCAGCTCATGTATGCCAACTTAAATGGCGACTTCGTTCGTGGTAGAGACTTGTCTCATTTCCCTGAAAAATTGGAACAAGGAATCTTATTGCATAGAATGATTGATGACTACATTGATCACCATCCGATCGTTCTTGAATTACTGCACAAACTGTATGAACCCCTACCGAAGGTGGCTGGAATTGCAGTCGATCTTTATTTTGATCATATCCTTGCGAAGGAATGGGATAAATTCCACTCAAAGCCATTGGATAAATTTATTGACGAGTTCTACGAAGCTACGCTTGAAAATGAGGCTCATTATCCTGAAAAATTCAAGTTGATGCTCTCTCGAATGAAAGAGAAGAACTGGCTCTATCAATACCAATTTGAATATGGTCTAATGAAAGCATGTAAAGGTGTTTCGTCTCGAATTTCCTTCCCAAATGTACTTGATACTGCACATAGAGTATTTAAAACGTATGAAAAGGACGTTGAAAAGTCATTTTTCGCTTTCATGGAGGAAGCAATTCCGCATCACACGGACTTTATCAAAAAAATGTAATTGAAAACGGTGCTTCGGGAAATGATAATTGTTAACAATTCCGTTGATCTTATCAAAAAAAAAAGTAATTTGTTTATCTAATCAAACAACTTGTAACTATAGGAATGATAAAGGCGATCCGCTATATTGGAGTATTTATTAGTGTTCTCTTCCTCGCACACTCATGTGTTATGGAAACAGAGTCGCTTGATGAAACCTTTGTTCGTCCCAGCATTAAAAGTGATCTCCCTGAAATCCTTTCCAATGGTAAACTGACCGTTCTAATTGAAAACAGTTCTACTTCGTATTTCATCTACAAAGAGAAAAAAATGGGTTTCGAGTATGAACTACTCAAGCTTTTCGCTGATGAAATTGGTGTTCGCCTCGAGGTTAAAGTCGTTCATAACCTGGACAACCTTATTGGAATGCTCAATAAAGGTGAAGGCGATTTGATTTCATGTAATTATACGGTCACAAAAGAGCGCGGTAAACTAGTTAGTTTCTCAGAACCATTTCTTCACGCTCATCAAGTACTTGTCCAACGAAAACCAGAAGGTTGGGAAGACATGAAGGAAGAAGAATGGCGCGAAAAACTTCTCACCTCTGCTGACGAATTAGTAGGTAAATCGGTGCATGTTTGGAAAAACTCAAGTTACTACCAACGTTTGGAGCACTTGCAGGAAGAAATTGGTGATACCATTCACATTGAAGCTGTGGAAGGAAACATGGGCGGTGAAGAATTGGTTGAAATGGTCGCTGAAGGTCTTATCGATTATACGATTATCGAAGATAACGTAGCGAAAATAAATACGGAGTTCTTTAGTAATCTGGATGCAAGCCTTGCCTTGTCCGTCAACCAAAAAATGGCATTTGGAATGCGGAAGTCAAGTCACTTGCTAAAAGCGAAGCTTGATGAATGGCTAATAAAGTTCAAGAAAAAAGGAGTGTTCTCACATATCTATCGACGTTATTTCGAATCAAAGCATCTTGGATTTGATACAAAAAAGAGCTTCTTGGCACTCAATGGAACGAATATCTCTGAGTTCGATCATTACTTCAAACAAGCTGCAAAAAATTCTGGATGGGATTGGCGTCACCTCTCTTCCGTTTGCTACCAAGAATCGAAATTTAATCCAAATGCATTGTCTTTTGGTGGTGCCTATGGTATGATGCAGTTTATGCCAAATACAGGACCGAGTTACGGCGTTTTTCCAGATTCAGATCCACTCACTCAAATAATGGGAGGTGCCATGAAATTAAAAGCTGATGAAAAATACTGGAGCATGGTTACCGATCCATTGCAACGAAAGAAATTCTCGCTTGCCTCATACAATGCTGGACGAGGACACATTCTAGATGCCCAACGATTAGCAAAAAAACACGGACTCAATCCAAATATTTGGGACGACAATGTTGAACAAATGCTTCTCAATCTATCCAAACAGGAATATTATCAGGATGAAGTTGTTCGACATGGAATGGTACGAAGCAGGACCACCTACAATTACGTTCGTGAAGTTACCGAGCGTTATTTCGAATGGATAGCAATCTACGATTAGGATACACCATTATTGTTAATTTTGACCATCAAACAACTAATCGTCATATCTGGCCCAACCGCAAGTGGGAAAACATCATTAAGTGTTGCACTTGCAAAGCACTTCAATAGTTGTGTATTATCAGCTGACTCGCGTCAATTTTACAAAGAAGTCTCTATTGGAACTGCTAAACCTACCATTGAAGAAATGGAAGGAATCCCACATTATTTTATCGACTCACATCAACTGACTGATGAAGTTTCCGCTGCTCAATTCGAACGGGAGGCTTTACAAATCTTGGAAGAATTATTCCAGAAACACGAAACAATCATTCTAACTGGAGGTTCGGGTATGTTCGTTGATGCACTCTGTGATGGTCTGGATAAAATTCCAACATCAAAAGAAATCCGTGATGAATTGCAAGAACAAGTTGATCAAGGAAACTTAGAATCACTCTTGGAAGAACTGAAGGAGAAAGATCCAATTTACTTCGAACAAGTTGATCAAAAAAATCCTGTGAGAATAACTCGTGCCGTAGAAGTAATTCGACTCACTGGTCGCCCCTATTCAGAGTTGCGCAAATCAAAACCAAAAAAGCGCCCATTTACTGTTCAACGCTTTGTGATCGAACATGATCGTGAATTCTTGTACGAACGCATCAACCGAAGAGTGGATATTATGATGGAAGCAGGCTTGCTTGAAGAAGTTAAATCTGTTATCCCACTCAGGCATTTAAGTTCAATGAATACGGTCGGGTATCGGGAACTGTTCAATTACCTCGATGGGAATTGTTCTCTCGATGAAGCAGTCAACATGATCAAGCAAAATTCGCGTCGTTATGCGAAACGGCAAATCACTTGGTTGAAGAGAAACCCTTCTGCCAATTGGATTCCATTTAGTACGACTGAACAAATGACTGAGGAAATAATTGATCTCATCAAAGGAAATAAAATCTTGGAATGATTCTTGAAATCTAACTGTAAAAACCAACGAATGAATATCACACTTGATCGATTAATGCCAGAGCCACTTGCGTCCATCCAACATGGTGAAACATCCATTTGGGGAAATAAAGTTGTGCTAGAAGAAGGAAAACGAATTCTATTAAATGCATCTAGTGGCAAAGGGAAGACAACATTCACAACTACGACCATCGGCCTACGAAAGGATTATTCTGGTTCCATTTTATATGGAGACAAGAACATACAATCTTTCTCTACCGACGATTGGACAGAGGTTAGAACGAATCAAATTTCCGTTGTCTTTCAAGACTTGCAATTATTCCCAAAACTGACAGTCGCTGAAAATCTCAGAATCAAAAACAGCCTAACGGATACGTTTTCAGAAACTGAACTAAAGCAATTATTGGAACAGCTTGAAATCGATAACAAATGGGAACAAGAATGCGGACTTTTATCCATGGGACAGCAGCAACGACTTGCAATCGTCCGCGCAATGGCTCAGCCTTACGAATGGTTGATCATGGATGAACCATTTTCACACCTTGATGTTGACAATGCCAAGCGTTGCATGAACATGATTCACGAACGTACAATTGCACAAAATTCAGGTTTCGTTCTTACTACTTTGGGCGATAGTCACGGATATTCATTTGAACAAGAACTATTCTTATAATATGCTAGATAAATTACTTTTCAAGAATCAGGATCGTCTACAGTTATTAATCGCTGTCTTCGGATCATTTTTGGGTGTAACATTCCTAGTTACCTCAATCCATTACTTAATCAAAGTACAGGAGTTTGGTGAAGGAGCTGATATCCTCGGACCAAATACGATAATCGTACAAAAGAAAGTCTCAAACGCTGGAACACTTGGTTTAAAGGCGACAGATTTCTCAGAGTCGGAGATCAAGAAAATACGCAACATGAGCTTCATTAAGGAAGTTCAACCTGTTCGTTCGAATAACTTCAAGGTGATGTTTGGTACAAAAGATCCACTTGTTCCTCCATTTTCCACTGATGTCTTCGTACAAACAATCGATCCTCAGTTCTTAGATGTTAAGCCCGATTTATGGCATTGGGAAAAAGGCGATGAATTTGTACCTGTAATTATGCCCCGTGATTTATTCGTAATGTTGAATACATTTATGAGCGCAAGTGGAATCCCACAAGTTTCAGATGATGTGGTAAAACAAATCAATTGCGAATTCAAACTGTCATATGGAAAAAGAGCTGAACATCTTAACTGCCGCGTTGTTGGGTTTACCAATCAGGTTTCGTCAATTCTAGTTCCTGAATCATTCATGCAATATGGAACAGACGTTTTCTCTAATGGAACGCCTCAAAAAATCACCCAAATCTTAATATCGGGTAAGGAGAATGAATTCGGTCTGGTAGAAGATATGCTAGAAGAACGAGGATTGGAGTCTCGAAACTCTCAAATGGTCGTAGGACGATTAAAAAGTATCGTAGGAACACTTTTCATTGTGATCATTGCAATATCAATTATCGCGGTGCTTGTTTCAGGATTGGTACTCATCCAATTTATGCAATTGTTGATGTCGCGAAACGCTTACGAAGTAAGAACACTGATGCGAATTGGCCATCACCCGAAAAAAATCATCCGTAAGTTCTTTCTCTATTTCGTTCGAATTTTCGGAATCATCACGGCAATTGGGTTTTGTGCTTTCCTACTATTAAAATTCATTCTAGACGGAGTTTTTGCTTCAGGAGGAGTGAATATCGACACGCAAATAACATTGACTAGTGTTCTTGCATTGGTTTTTGCCTATGGGATTTTCGCACTAGCGAGTTATTTCACTGCCAAAAAAGGCATCTTTAACGAATATTAAGCGTTAAAAATGTGTTAATCCAATTGGGACATTTATTTTTAAGCCCAATTACGAATACATTTAGAAAAGAAATTACTTTAACATGAGAATATTATTCCTTTCAGCATTTTTAATTTTATCAAGTTCAGCGTTTTCGCAGACGATCAAATTCAAAATTTCAGGTATCGAAGATACAACACTGAACCTTGTACGGTATTTTGGAAAAAACTTGTATTATGCTGATACCGCAGACATTAAAAATGGCGTTATTGAGTTCGATGGATCAAAGCAAAAGCCCGGAATGTTCGCGCTTTTCTTACCTGGCGAACAACTACTCGAATTTGTATACAATGATGAAGAGATTTTCATCGAGTCGACGACTAAACACCCAACGTCGAATGCTAAAGTGAAGAAATCAGTGGAGAATAAAATTTTCCTGAATTATGTTTCTTTCATCGGTAAAGAACGTGGGGGAATAAATCTTCTAGTCAAAGAACGGGACACCTTGGATAAAGATTCTCAACGCTTCAAGGCACTCGTGAAGATGATCAAGGACAAAAACTTAGGTGTGATTGATTATCAAAAGAAACTTATCAAAACGAACCCAGACCTGTTGATTTCTAAGATCATTCACATGTCGATGGATATTGACATTCCTGAAACTCCTGTCGATGAAAAAGGTGAACCACTTGATCCAAATTTTAGGTTTACGTATTACCAAGCGAATTATTTTAATAATGTGGACTTCAAGGATGATCGCCTTGTGAATACACCTATTTTCCATACAAAATTGCAGAACTACTTTGATAAAACGATGGTTCAACACTGGGATACTGTGGCCAAATATGCAGTATTATTGTGCGATCAACTTCCTGCTAATTCAGACATGTTACAATACACGGTTCCTTGGATCACAAACCATTATCAGACAAGTAAAATCATGGGAATGGACAAAGTGTTCGTTACTATGGGACAACGTTACTACTGCGAAAAAAATGCTCAAGGTGAATCGAAAGCACACTGGATGCCTGAAGATAAGCTTGAAAAATTGTGCGAACAAGTTGAGAAGAAAAAAAACTTAGTGATGGGTATTGTACCAGCTAACATTAGCCTTCCTGATACAACGGATAAAAACTGGAGGGATTTTTACAGCCTCGAATCGGAGTATACCGTTCTTTATTTCTGGGATCCTGAGTGTGGACACTGTAAAAAGATCACTCCGAAATTGCAAACACTATACTCAAAGAAATTCCGTGAGCGTAACATTGAAATTTTCGCTGTTGGAAAAGCGGTTGGCGATGACTTTGAAAAGTGGAAAGCGTTCATTAAAAAACACAACCTTGAGTTCATCAATGTCGCGATGACAGATAATTTGTACCGAGAAGCAAAGAAAGATCCACGTCAATTCGTTCCGAGATACACAACCATGGAGGCTTTGAATTATCAAACAACATATGATATCTTCATGACACCAAAGTTATTCTTACTTGATAAGGACAAAAAAATTATTGGGAAAGGATTAAATATTTCGCAACTCGAAGAATTTCTGGATCGCCTTCAAGGTGTACCGGATGCTGAAAAGCTCTTTCCGAAAAAAGATCAGCCAAAAGATGAAGAAATCCATTAAGAGACTTCCTTCATGCAACAATCTGATTTTTAGGTCAAGTAATCGATTTCCCTTCATGGAATACTTAAAATAAGACGAGATTTTTCTATATTTAGGATACCAAAACAAAAAACAACGATGGGAAAATTTGAAATTAAAATAGCGAAAAACGGACAACATTTTTTCAACCTTAAAGCAGGAAACGGTCAAATCATTTTGACAAGTGAAATGTATACGACTAAAGCCGCTTGTGATAACGGAATTGAATCAGTAAAGAAAAATGCTCCTGAAGATGCTCGTTACGAACGCAAGCAAGGTGCAAGTGGAAAACACCATTTCAATTTGAAAGCTGGAAATCACCAAGTAATTGGTTCAAGCCAAATGTATGCTGACGAAGGAGGAATGGATAACGGAATTGAATCTGTAAAGAAAAATGCTCCTGATGCTGAAATTGAAGTGATTGCTTAATATTTCATTCAAAATACTTACAAGGAAAGGAGGACAATTAATTTTGTTCTCCTTTTTTTTGCTTCTAATTGTGGGGTTAATTTTCTTGACGCTTTACAGGCAGGTTCTCGCGAGTCGGGTAATTCACTAAAGAAATACACGAAAAGCTATCATTGGGCCGATATTGAAGATCAATATGGTTCGGACTTATCCCGTTTTCTAACGACGTTTAGCTACATTGATATTTTGTTGCTCGGTGGCAATGGTGATGTCTTATATAGCATTCGGCGCGATAGTGATTTGGGTAGCAATATATTAAGCGGTGAATATGCCGGAAGTAAGTTATCAGCGGCAGTAAAAAAAGCCCTCGATACGGGGCTGCCCGTTTATTCAGATGTCGAGGTATACGCCCCCTATAATAATCAGTCGGCCAGTTTTTTAGTGCAAGCGGTTGTCGGTGAGTATGGCGATATACTCGGAGCACTGGCCATTCACCTGTCCGGTGAACCAATAACCAATATTATGGAGCAGCACGTTGGTTTAGGTAAGTCAGGGGAGACATATTTAGTGGGTGAAGATTTATTGTTGCGCTCGAAAATGAAGTCTTTCCAGCAAACGGAGTCTAGCCAACAGAGCGGCTTTCAAGAAACCAAAGTGGATACTGTTGGTACAAAACAATGGCTTGCGAGCCTACAACAAAAAGACAAAGAGGATATAAGCACTGAGGCCGGTG
>NVXP01000174.1 GCA_002733985.1 Fluviicola sp.
GCTAATGTAACTAGGGCTGAAATTTCCATAATTAGAGCTGTGGTCATTTTATTTCCTTAAAAAAGCAAATGTGCGTACATGTAGTACTGCACATTTGTCTCAATAATGAGACTTTCTATACTTTAGACAAAATTATGGGGACATTTCTGCCCCCACAATCCTAGCTAGTAACGTCTAATACAATACTTAGTAGTTCTACAATATTGATATCTTCGTTTCTGGCTATCTCTATCAACACTTCCAGTGCTTTTCCATACGTCATTTTTGAGCTCCATTCTTACTCCATCAGACATTTGATAGAGTCTTTGATAGAGGTTCAGTTTTTACTTTCTTTTGTTTATTAGATCCTTCTTTGAATCTTCTAAGTAGTTTTCTAATAAATGTTCTAGTACTTGGCTTTCTTTTATTTTTTGCTGACTTTCTATCATTATCATCAGCGTAGCTTTCTGCAGAACATCGGCTAGATTCTTTTTCAGCCTTACATTAATTGAACCGTCTGCGTTTGCCATATCTGTAACTCCACTCAAATGTAGTTATTATATTTTATATATCTTCCTGTATGTTTGCCTACATATTTACATTTATGTATTGACAATCAATTCCTACATATATATTGTTTACATAAATGTTTGCTTTTACTCGTTTACAGGATGAGCTTTGACTTCCAAATTAACCAAAGAAACTTATTATTTAAAGGCTTTGTATTGTCAGAAGTCATTAGACGGTATTTCTGTCGGTGGCGGTAATAGTTCTATTCTTGTTGATTTTGGCGAAGGTGATGTACTTATTGATGGTAATACTTCTTTGCAAATTCGCCAGCTATTGATTGATAACTTTGAATTGATTAATTCAATGGATGCTTTTTCTACGAATGAAAGTACCACGGCAGGCTCTTATCGTAATCTGGAAATTGAGAATTTTGAGCATAGTCACGATTCTTCAGGAATGATTGATTGGTTTCGTGGTGAGATTATTTTTAAACATTTACCTATTCCGTCCGGTTCTGTTCTTAATATTGAAGCTGACGGCTCTATTGCTTATGAAACTGTTAAACCTGCTTTTGTTACCGGTTCGCATGAATCCTCGTTGCGTATCAAATCATCATTAGTTGATTCTGACGGCATCGCTCAGACGCTCTTGATTGACGGTAATATTTCTAAGTTTGTTCAGGGCCATAATATTTTTGGCTCACTAGATATGAACAATTTGCTACTCAATGCGTTTAATAAAATCATTGTTTCTTTGAGAGAGCAGGGCGTTACATTTTTCGATAATGATCTAGAAATAGCGAAAGCAAAAAAGAAGATTTTTGAGGGTGAGTACCTCGTTAAAATGCTCGATATTAATTTCCTTTATGACTTAAGCAATGATGCTTCTGTTGAATCATGGCTGCATGCCGCTGAGATGAATGCTCGCACTCGTTCAGGTCGCGCTTTACGCGATAAGGGGACTGTTTACATGCAAAAACATTCACGCCGTTGGGCTGTTAAGTTTTATAACAAGTGGCGTGAAATCAACTCTAAAGACAAAAAACACCAACTTAAACCAGAATTTAAAGATTCAGGATTAGATAAGTTTATTGATGGAAAACTTCGTGCTGAAGTTCGTTTAATGTCACTTGAATTAAGTGATTTAGGCCTGACACTCGGCAAGCAATTTACCCCTCAAAAGTTATCTGATCTGTTCAATCACTATTTGGGGTTAATCGAAATGAAACCTAATGTCACGCTCGTTGATGAGCAATTATTAAGACTTCCTCGAACCGTACAAGGTTCATATCAGTTATGGCGTTCAGGTACGAATTTGAAAGAAACGTTACCTCGAAATACTTTTTACCGTCATAGAAAAGTTCTAGCCACTTATGGCGTAGATATTAGCTTTCCGCCTGTTGATGGCGGTATTCCTAATAATGTTGTACCAATGATGCGAGTACTCGAAGCCAAGCCTGTAACTAATCCTCAATGGGCGTATGACAACAAGTTAATCGCAGTTTAATTTACTAAATAAAAGGAAAATCAAAATGAAAGTATTAGTTTTAGGCGCACAACGTATGCATGGTGTTGGTAGAGAATCAGGCAATCCTTACGACATGAAGCAGTTGTTTATTGCCGCTCCTCAGTCACCCGTTCAAACAGAAAACCGCGTTCTTATTCCCATTGGTCTTACTCAATCAGTAATTGATTTGTCTGAGGATGGTTTTAAGCAGTTTCATATGGCTCAGTTAAGTTATCCCGTTGAACTTGACGTTACCACTGATACTGAGTTTCGTAATGGTCGAGCAGTTCCCGTTGTTATTGGTTTTAAACAAAAAGCCGCTTAATGATGATCTATTTAGTCGAACAGGAGCCACTTAAAGAGGGGACCCGCTTTGCGGGGAGTTTTCTTTAATGGCTACCTGTTTGACCACTGATAATGATGGTGATCTAGTTTTAGATCCTTCCACTATCGAAACGTGTTTAGGTTTTGTAGCTCTCGAACCTGCTGAATATCACGCCATTATCCAGCCTATTGATTTAGCTCTTTTAGGCATTACTCCGGCAGAAATATTGTTTGTTCTTACTTGGGGAATGGGTGTTGTTTTAATGATGTGGAAACTTGGGTATGCACTCAAGTGGGTGCTAAAGATTTTAAAACTTATATAAGAATTAGTTGCACAGTCACAAGGGGAGCTGTCCAGCTGATATAACCTTAAATCCCCGATATTAGGAGAAGTATCATGGCCTCAATTTTCACGGCTGTAGATTTAACATCAATCGAAGCATTCGTTGTTGCGGGTGGTTTAATTGTTGTTGCTGTTGCACTTGCTTACAAAGCGGGTGTTCTTGGTAAACGCACTATCAAAGCAGTTTAGTAATGACGGGCGCACTCTTAGCATTGTTCTGGGCTTTTATTGCAATGATTGGTGCTATGAGTGCCTTTGTTTTTGTCATGGCTTTCACTAATGAATAGACATTTTTTCTTCTTTTTATTGTTACTTATTTCTTCTTTTTCAGCTAATGCCGGTTTTAGATTTTATTATAGTGACACAATCACTGCCGCTAACTCCTTTGATACTCCAGCGGAAGCTTGTCAGGCATGGTATTTTTCACAGTATCCCTCTGGTCATGCCAGTTGGTTTGTTGATTTTGATGGCACTGGCGTTACCACTCAACAAAATGCTAATAAATGGAGTACAGATTTAAAATGTCGTCGTCGTTTAGTTGCTTCTCCCGGATATATTGCTGATTCACAGAGTTTATTAGCATGGTCAGTTTCTTGTCCCGCAGGAACTATTGACGGTGAATACGGAACTTGCGTAGTTGGTCAGCTTTGCCCTACTGCCGGTGATGAGACTACGTTCTGGGTCGGCTCCACTGGTCTCATGCCCAGCCATGTTGAACCGCTAATTAATGTAAATGATTGTGAAGTCTCAATGACCAAAATGAAAAGCTGCCGTCGTTTTACAGATCAAGATGGTATTGCTTGCGAATACGAGGGCACGTTCACAGGCAATGAAAGCGCCTCACTTACTACTGGCGGTCAAGACCAGCCAGCCAATACAGCAAATAACGATAAGAATGATGATAATTTAAGGGATGAAACGTCCGAAGTTATCACAGCTACTGATTTAACAAACAATCCAGATGGCAGCACCACCGCTGTTGATATTACTAATATCACTGAGACTACTGAAATCGGCGCTCAGATGTGGAGTGATGCCAATAATTACTACATTAAGAATTCAGACGGTAACGTCAAAGTAATAGAGAAAACAACAACGGTTGTTACTCAAACTGACGGTTCTAAACAAGAGATCATTTCTATTGAATGGGAAGAATCAAGACCTGACCCAGACGTCACGATTGTTTCAAAAAATGGTCAAGGAAAATTAGTATCTCAGGGCGGCGATACTATTATCAATTCTGGTGGAAATACGGTTACCAATAATTACAGTACAACCGGTGATATCACCGACACAACTCAAGTTACCAATATAGCTGGTAACGGTGAAAGCGGTAATGGTGAAGAGGGCGAAGAAAGTCATATTTCATCTGGTACTGGTAATTTTACTGCACCTTCTGGCTCTTGGTGGGATAGTGATTATCCGGATGGGATTGACGGTATATGGGAAGATCATCAAGCCAGTTTAGATTCGTCTGAAACTGTAGGCTGGTTCAGTTCTTGGTCATTTCCTAATTCTGGTACTTATCCATCATGGACGTTTGATTTCTATCTTTTGGGTAGTAAAACGCTAGAGATACCACAATACATTTGGAATATCTTAAGAGCAATAATCCTGTTTACGGCTCTCGTTTACTCTCGCCGTATTGTGTTTGGGGGTTAAATGTTAAATTCAATAACGAGCTGGTTTAAAGATTTATTCGAGAATATTTGGAATTCATTTGTTGAAACTTTAGAGGCTTTAATTCTAACTATTTTCGACATGCTAAAGGATTTCTTCTTCTTCATTATTGATACGTTAATGGGTTGGGGAATTTCATTACTCGACACAATAACTGCACCATTATCTGTTTTTAGTCCTCAGCAATATATCAATCTGATTCCTGCTGACATGTTAAATGTAATGGGTTTGATTGGTCTTGGTGATGCGATGGCAATCATTGTTGCTGCGTTGCTTATTCGTTTAACGATGCAGTTGATACCATTTGTGAGACTTGGCTCATGATAAATATATTAGAAGGCACAATCGGTTCTGGTAAAAGTTACGAAGCTGTTGTTTATCATGCTCTGCCGATTCTTCAATCAGGCCGTAAGATTAAAACCAATTTACCGTTAAATGTTGAATTTATTAGCTTAGTTCTCGGTGATCATGTGGCAGATTTAATTGAGTTAGTTGAGCCAACTGCTGAGAATCCGATCCCATTTTCTACTATTGTCGATTATCAAGATGAATGGCGTCACCCTGAAACAAATCAAGGCACGTATTTCATAATTGATGAGTGTCATAAGGCACTATCCAAACAGAAATATAACCAGCCATTAATGGAATATTACGCAGAAAGTCGTCACGCTGGACATGACCATCTTTTGATTACTCAGTCTTGTAGGAAGATAGCTCGTGATATTGTTGATATGGCTCAACTTGTTTATCGGGTAAGAAAGAATACTGCTTTGGGTTCTTCTACTTCATACGTTCGTAAGGTTCAGGATGGTTATCGTGGTGAGGTGGTCAATACTTCAATTCGTAGATACGAGAAGAAATACTTTAAATATTACCAGTCTCACACTCAATCTAATGCAGCAGTAATGGAAGCAAACGCAAAGGACATTAAACCGATTTGGCAAAATTGGTCAGTTTATGGTTTTGGCTTGACTATGCTTCCTCTTTGTTACATGGTTTATGCTGGTAAGCTGAATATCTTTAACGGTCAAGAAGAGCATTTCGCTGCAATGGAACAGGAGCAAGCTATCAATGTACCGCCGCCACCAATCCCTAAGTACAAGCAGGTTGCTGATGAGATTATTCCGCCTGTTGA